>PKYX01000006.1:0-14402 GCA_003132825.1 Acidobacteriaceae bacterium | reverse complement strand
GAGCGAACGCGCTTCGCTTTAGGCCTCTAGCCCCGACAAGTTTGATCATCCCGCCTCCTGCTTCGAAAGGTTCGTGAGCTCCTCTGCACGATGAGCGTGATTGAGCATAGCGCCGCCTCAGATCGGCACTTCCTGCATCGGAATGGGTGTAAGTTTCTGCTCCGGGTCGACCGCCAGCCAGGTGAGAGCGCCCACGGCGCAGAATCCTGCCGCCACGCGAAATGACATCCCCCAGCCGAAATGCTTGGCAATCAGCGGAGTTAAAGAGGCAGTAACCGCGCCCCCGATCTGGTTGCCCATGTTCATCACGCCGGAGACCGACCCAGCCGAAAGGCCGGCGATATCGGAGCTAACCGACCAATAGGCGCTCTGCGAAAGATACAAAGCACCGGCGCCTCCGGCCAAAATCAGGCTGGCCACTCGGGCATCCTGAGCATGCGTCCCTAAACCAACGAAAACCGCCGCCAGGGCGATGCTCGCTCCGGCCAAGCCGCAGCGACCGATCCGCCCTCCGTAACGCTTGGTCAAACGGTCGCTGATCCACCCGCCGAGCGGCGAACAGATAGCCATGGCCGCAAAGGGCAGCATCGCATAGTAAGCGCTCGACTTTAAATTTAGGCCGCGCACGGTGCTGAGATAGCTAAAGAACCAGGTGAAGAAGATGTACGCAACGTAGCCATAACAAAAGTAGCTCAAGGTGATGGCTCGCACATCCTTGCTGGCGAGAATCGTCCGCCAGGGAAGCGTCGTCCCGCCCCGGACCGCGGGCGCGGACTGCGGTAGTCCAGCGTCGATATACGCAGCCTCGTCTCGGTCCATCCAGGGGTGCTCGTGAGGATGGTCGCGGGCCACCAAGAACCACACGAGGCCAGCCGCTAGCCCGATCAGCGCGCTGATGGCAAACGACCAGCGCCACCCGTAATGCACAAGGACATAGGTAATGAGAGGCGGTGTGATCCCTGCTCCCGCGCCGACTCCGGCGAAGATCACCCCATTGGCGATGCCGCGCTCCTGGGACGGAATCCAGGCCGCAACCAGCCGGTTGCTCGCGGGAAAGACCACCGACTCACCGATTCCGAGAGCGAAGCGCGTCACCAGCAGGATCCCGAGGGCCCCTGCGACACGCGCCGGCGCGAATCCCGTAAGGGCGGTGAACAGGGCCCACCACGCCGCTCCCAGCGTCACAATGTTTCGCGGCCCGAACCGATCGGCCAAGCGGCCGCTAGGCGCTTGAAACAAGGCGTATCCTAACACCCAAGCGCTAAACACCCATCCCATCTGGATGTGGTCCAAATGAAATTCCCGCTCGATGGAGGGGCCGGCGATCGAAATGTTCACGCGATCCAGATAGGACACCGCGCTGATCACAAACATCCAGAAGATCAGAACCCATCGCACTCGGCCGCGAAGTATATTCATGTCGGAGACGCGACACATTGTAACCCCGCCCCAGGAAGTGTCGTTTGACAAATCAACGTGAATTTGAAAGGTTTCCTCAGCTTCAGGAACGACTCTGCTCGCACGAGCAGCCACCGAGCGATTTCCCATACCGGAGACAAACCGATGACGCATACCGCCGAAGCGAAACTCCCCGAGACCAACTTAGCAATCAGAGTGATGAGAACGGCATTGTTGTGCGTGCCCCTTATGTTGGTGTTCGCGGCCCCGCCCACCTCCTACGCCCAGTTGATCAACTTTTCGAAGCAAGACTTGATCGACTACACAGCTCAGAACCCGTTCGACCGTTTGCCGGACGGACGACCCAAGGTGCCGGATGACATGATTGAGCGGGCCCGCGGTCTCTCGGCTGAGGAGGTCTGGGCCGTGCTTCAGCAGAAGGGGTTCAACAATCAGTACGCCGACGGATTCCAGGTTTTGCATCCTGGGAAGACCTTAGTGGGACGGGCTTTCACCGTGCAATTCATGCCGCTGCGGTCGGACGTGGATGACGTCGCCAAGTCCAAGGCAAAAGCCCTGGGTATGGCTCGGCTCACCAACCAAACCGCAATCGACCTGCTGCAGCCCGGGGATGTGTTGGTGGTAGACATGTTCGGCAAGAAGGTCAATGGGACAATCGTCGGCGACAATCTCTTCTATTACGTTATGAAAGCTACAAAATCAGGGGGCCTGGTCGTGGATGGCAGTGTCCGGGACCTGGATGGGCTGTCGGAAATCGATATGCCGGCCTACTTCCGGTCTGCCGACCCAACTCCGATCGGAAATGTAATGCTGACCGGCATCAATATCCCGATACGAATTGGCGGCGTGACCGTAATGCCCGGCGATCTGGTGGTCGGCGACCGAGAAGGCGTGTACTTCGTTCCCCCACAAGCTGTAAAAGACCTCTTGGACCGTGCCGACGAGATTCATATTCACGACGAATGGACGAAGAAGAAGTTCGATGAGGGAAAATATAAGTCCAGCGAAATCTATTCCACGCCGACTGATCCGAAGCTGCAACAGGAGTATCAGGAGTACTTAAAGAAACGGCTGCAAGAGATTGAGAAAAAGCAACAATAGACAGATCGAGGTTACAGCCTCATTCGGCGAATTCGATCTGCTACGAGGTCGCGGAAGACTGGTCCTAGAAGAGTTGGAACTGACATACGAAGAAGGGTGTTGTGACCGCGGAAGAAAACCGCAGGATTTTCAGTTTCAACAGATGGAAAGTCGACCCAATGGTCGCTTTTCGATAGAGGACCGGCGCATGGATCCTTCGTTTCAGGCGGAAGCTGTCATCCGTGCAGGCCGTGGCGCATTGATTGTCGCGATGTTTGGAGCAGGTTGGCTCGGGTGGGGACTGGGGACGCCCAGGCGTTCAACGGATTCATTGGTCCCCCGTTTGGATTCATGGCACGGTTCCTTTGGGCTTGCTCAATATACTTCATCCGAAAAGGCCGCCTGCTCCGCAAAAAGTACCCGGCAGTGGGTGCCGCCACGCGGCCAACCATCCTCAAGCGGTTCTTGCTCATCGGGCTGATGGAGGTCCTTGCAATTGTTATCGTTTCGATCTTGGCGAATCGACTCTATCGCGCCTACCTGGCGCCCGACTGGTGTGCGATGATCGTGGGCCTCCATTTTCTGCCACTTGCAAAGATCTTTCGAGCGCCTAATCTCAGCGTCCTCGGCAGCCTGATGATGCTTTGGTGCGCTCTCTGTTGGGCGCTGTTTCGCTCGAATACGATCGCGATCTCAGGCCTCGCTTGGAACTGGAATCCTGCTTTGGGGCACTTGTGCCTCCGCATTGTTTCGAGCCCGAAGAATCGCGCAATCACTTGAAAGCACCGACGTACTATGACTGTTTTCGACGGCTAGGACTTGGGCTTGATATGAATGGCGCCGTGCCTTAATTTCGCAAGTTCCGGAATAAACCTCTGATGAACAGAGATGATGTCGGAAGGGACACAGAGCCCTCCAATGGAACGGGCTTGTGGAGTATGGCCGCTATCGCCCTGCTGGCCCATCTCGCATCCACCGAACTGCACGAATGCTTCCATCTCGTCGTGGGACGGCTTGCCGGATTGCCGTGTCATTTCCTTTCTCTCACGTCCGTGGGAGTGGATCCATCCGTAGCTGCGAATGCTTCTCCTTCTGCGCTGGCGCTGATGAACGGTGTGGCACCCCTCGCTACAATGCTGCTGGGAGTACTGGCCCTGGTGGCCGTGCCTGCTCTGCGCCCGAAAGCGGGTGCCGCCGTTACGGCCTTTATTGCGTGGTTCGCGATCTTTGGAGTTGCCTACATCGGATTGCAGATGATGACGACAGCCGGACCAGCCCGGTTGCGAGGCAACGGATCAGACTTTGCGGCAGTGATCGGCGGCTATTTTGGCGTACCCATTGTGCCGCGTACAGCCATCGCGGTAGCCGGGCTGGTGATTTTCATGGCTTCGGGATTTTACTTGAGCGCTGCCGTGTCCCAGGGCGGCGGCGGGTCGTCGCGTCTCACGCTGGGCCAGCACCTGCATGGGCTCGCAGCGTGGCGAGGGGTGGCCGCATGGGTCCTGGGTCTGAACCTGATCGCCATCTCGGTGCGAAGCGCCGCTCTGCTGGCCCATGGGAACGGCGGCGGTATGCTCCTCCTGTTTGGGGATACGTGGGTGTGGGCCGCGCTGATGGCGTTGCTTGTTGGTTGGCGGGCGCCAGGGGCGCGTGAGGTCCGCGACCGCTGGATATTTCCCGGACTCCTGACAAGCGCCGGCCTGATTGCGATCAGCCTGCTCACTCACTTGGACGACTTTTTCATCGGCGGAACGACGCTAATTGTGCCGCTCATCGCCGCCGCCTGGACGCAAACCCGTGTTCCGCAAAAAACTCCCTGAATGCGAAACAAACCTTGGTTGAATTCGCCTACGGGATCGTCGCGGAATTTCCTGACCGCAAGCTGGTGGCGCTATCAGGCATGGCCGCACTCGGCACAGATGCCAGGCCCACTCCTCCGCGTGCGCGACACGCAGGGCAGGGTGAAAAAGTGTCCCAGAGTCAAGGACGGCCGCATCTTGGGATGAGGTGGGCCCTTAGCGCACCGACTGGACCATTAGTAGACCCAGTCCTGCCAGGCACAACCAGGCAAACCAGTCCCCGAGCCGCGAATAGATCGTGCGTACGCCTCTGGTCGGAACCTGGGAAACCATCGCGTAGTCAGCGGTCTGATAATGATCCATCGCGGCTAGTCGTCGCCCTTGATAGTCAAATGCGGCCGAGAGTCCTTGACTTGTCTGCCGGATCAGGTTGAAGCCTTGCTCAATGGCGCGGAAGCTCGCCATTTGCGTGTGCCACGGGTCTATCGCCCGCCAATCATTGCTCGGATCGAGCATCACGTCAGCCCCTAAAGTTCCCGCCTGTGCCAGCAATTGCGGGAAGTCTCCGTCGAAACAAATGATTGAACTCAATCGTCCGTCGGGCGTGTCCAGCGCACGTAGTTTGCCATCGCCCGGCACTTGAAGTCCCGCCTCAGCACCTGGTACTGGCCGCGTTTTGTTGTATTCCCACGCCACCTGTCCATTGGGCCGGATCAGGACCAGCTTGTTTTCGAATGGCCGGGTTTTTCCGGTGTTCAACACGCCTAGAGCCATTCCCAGGTAAACGTGGTACTTCGCTGCCATCTCGCTACCACGTGTCACCAATGCGGCTTCATCTTCTTTCAAAACGGGCGCATTGGCCTCGCCCCAGAACACAATCTGGGCGCCCGCTTGCATCTCCCGTTCAGCTCGCGACAGTAAATCGTCGTGCAGGGCCGTGACCCACGGCTGGATCAGAACCATGTCCTCGCTCGTGGCCTGCCCCTGAAACATCCGTCCCGCAACGGCGTCGCTGAGCCCCGGCTTTACTGCCCTTTTCGAAATCGATGCCACTCGCACGGTCTGTGAAGACGGTGGAAACAGCGCGATGCGGGCGCCGCCCAGCAGCGTCACCGTCGCAATCGTTCCGGCGAATAGCCAGGATCCTCGGCGCACTTGCTTGGAATCGAGTCCTTCTTCCCATATCCAGTTGCACATGGACGCGAACCAACCCATCAGAAACGTGATGCCCCACAAACCCGTCACCGAGAGAACCTGAACGAGGGGCAAATTCCCATATTGTGAATAGGCGGCCGATCCCCAAGTTCCATATGGCCCCCGCGAAGCAACGTACTCGGCCGCGGCCCATGCAGTTGGAAAGACTAGAGTCGCCGTGAGTCCGCTAAGCTTGCGCGCTACAAGCCGATCCATGACGTAGGGCAAAACCAACGGAATCCCCCACGCCACGAGAAAGATGTAGTAGCCGATGCCGGGGATNNAGCAAACGCCCCGGCCAGGAGGAGATAGACGAGGGGCAAACCAATCTTGAAGCTCTGCTGGCGCACGAATCGGAGCAGAAAAAGAGGCGACAGCCAGGCGGCGAGGGGAATAGTGTTCGCTCCGTTTGAAAATAGCAGCAGAGCTGCCGCCACCGCTAGCCAGACCCAGGAGTGCGACACGGCCAGCACGGGCCGTTCTACTCCCTGCCGCAGGTCTTCTAGGTGCGGCTCTTTGGAAGCTAGGGATGTTTGCATGAAGCTCTCCTGGTGCTGCCATTTGCCATCGGCGTTGCCGCCAGACCGTCAACCGTGGTGCAGATTACCTGAGCCATCAGTTCCTTCCTCGCTACCCAGGGAAAAGCTGGTCTCTGGATCAATAACGACGTGATCCCGTGCACCGATGCCCAGAGCGCTTGTGCTGTGGTCTCCACATCGACCGCCCGAAAGCACCTCTGTTCCACGCAGCGCTTCACCAGGAACCGCAGCACGTCGAACGCCTCATGCACTTTGTATTCACGCTTCTTCACCGGCGGTCTCAGCATGAAGGCAAAACGGTAATCATTTGGGTTGCGCAGTCCGAATTCTACATAGGCCCGCATACCCTTCTTGAGTTCCTCGACGGGGCTCGTCGGTTCCTGTCCGTTTCGGAGATCCGTCAAGGTTTTCAGCAGTCGCGCAAAACTATCTTCCACCAGGCACTCGAATAATTCCTCCTTGTTCTTGAAGTGCAGATAGACGCTCCCCGGCGAGTACTCGATCTTTTCAGCAAGCTTACGCATGGAGAAGCTCTCGTAACCCTGGCGCACGAAAATATCCCGGGCGGCCGCCAAAATTACTCTCCGCAGTTCCTCTTTATGTTTCTGTCGGTGGGATATTGCACTCATAATAATGAACGATGTTCAGTATACTAAACAGTGTTCATTCTGTCGAGATCTTTCGCGATGTGGGGAAATGGGGTTTGTATTGCGATGCGCCGATTATGGAAGAGTCATCCGCCACTCGGCAGTTACCGCCTAGAAACAAGCCGGGAGGGTCAACTTCTGGCCCGACCTGCTTAAGTTAGCGCTCATGGGGCGTTCTCCCCGGGAGCCTCGAACAAGCCATCGGTATCAGTAACAGTCACTTCTCCTCAACCAAAAGAAGCCCGACACCCCCGAATCGAGGGTGCCGGGCTTGTTCTATGCCGACCCTCCGCCTGCGCGAAGCGTGGAACGAAAAGAGAACCTACTGTTTCACCGCCACGAACTGGCTGGTGGTTCCGTGCAGTAGGTCCTTGACCATGATGGTTGCGGTTTTGCCATCGGCCGCCATCGTCATTGTCGAGACACTAATCACTTTGTCGCCGCGTTTGTCGGTTTCCTCAAGGGCATCTGTGCCGCTCATCTTCACCGAGACGGCGGTAGTTCCGGGATCACCTTGGTACGGCGCTTCTGTGCCGTCCAGTTTCGCGCTATAGGATTGGCCAGTCGGAGTACTCATCATCAACTCATCGCCGCTGACCTTGTACGTCCACGTAATCCCGTTGTCAGAAACGTTCTCGAACTTCGCGATTCGCCACGAACCGGAAACGGCATTCGAACCCGCCGGACCTTTGGCCACGCGGGTTTCCTCACCCTTGCCGGTGACTGGCGCTGCATTGGTGTTACTGCTGTCGCTGAATTCGAAGGCAAGCGTGTTGCCGTCCGACGAAACCGTCGTCTTCGAAGTTGCGACCGTCTTGCCGTCTTTCTTGTCGGTTTCCTCGATTTCGTGGTCGCTGATGACCATTACCGCTGCGGTGTCGTAATACGGGTGCCCGGTGACTGTCTGGTCCTGTCCGTCAGCTTTGATCTTGACGGGCGGAACACAAGTCTTGCATTCGTACATGCCGTTTTGCAGAAGGTACACGTCCGGTTTCGTGGACAATTCCGCCTTGTTCATATCAATCTTCCACGTTCCGTCGAAGGCACTTTGGGCCAGCGCCAGGACGGGCGTGAGCAGCAACATCAGCGATGCAGCAAGAAAAAGCTTCTTCATAGGCATCCTTCCTCCGTTTGAACCGAGACTTCTTTAAACCCCAAGAACGGGAGGAATTGTACACTTGTTTTGCCCACGTGTGGCCGCTTGAACCAAGCTCCATCTTGGCCGCCTCCTGGCAACGATCAATGGACCGACGCTCGATCATCCATGGGGCGAACGCACAATCTGTTTCGCCGGCAAGATCTGCTGGGCAATTCCTCGGCAGCGGTAGCGACGCGAATCCGGCCCAGTATGGCAGCCCAGGGACGCATATCAGTCTCTGAAATTGTGCCACTGATTGGGCGCTGGCATTCAGTTGTCTGGGGTCGATGGCCATCTGCCCAAGTTGGGGCACGGGCCATTTTCTGCTGGTTCCTTGGTGGACGGGTGAATGGACCCATCACCTTCTGGCTGGATGGAAAAAAGTACTTGGTTGTGGGTGCAGGCGACACGCTCTTTGCATTTGCTCGGTCACAGAAGTAAATTGCAAGGATGTGCAGCTTCGAACAGGGAAGCCCGGCGTGAAAGTTCCTCTCGCCGCGTTGCTGTTTCTGAGCGTCCAGCTGATATTTTCCCAGAATGTTCCCGATTCCCAGAAGAACCCTTTTGCCGGGAATCCCGCGGCGGNNCGGTGGCCGTGGGCCGGCATTAGCGGCCGGCAAGTTTCATCAAGGGGGTACCGACTTTGATTTGTTTCAGAATATACGGAACGGCATTCCGGGGACGCAGATGCCTTCGTTTTCGATGTTTTCATCGGACGGAGTGTGGCAACTGGTCGCCTACATCCGCAGCCTCTCGTCGCGGGGAGTGAAGGAGGAAGCGCTCACGGGCAATGCAGCCGCTGGTGAGAAGATTTTCTTTGGCAAGGGCGAATGTAATGCGTGCCATGAGGTCAACGAACGCGGAGCAGTCAGTATCGGACCGGATCTTTCCGATGCCGGACAAACCTCGGCACAAGCACTGCGCAAGACCATTTTGAATCCGAATTCCGGGGATGGCGAAGACTGGTATTCGGATTTGCCCGGCGTCTTAACCGTCAAGATGAAGGACGGCCGCGAGATCCGTGGCATTCCTCGCAGCGAGGACACCTACGCGGTCGTGATGACAGACATAACCGGCCAGCTGCAGCTGCTCGACAAGCGGGACATTCGAGAGGAACACGCAGAATCCTCGGTGCTGATGCCGTCTGATTATGGAAAGCGCCTCTCCGCTCGCGAAATCGACGATCTTGTGGCGTATCTTAAGTCACAAAAGCAGCGCGACTTCCAGCAGACTATCGAGGTCGAGATCCCGGGAGGTCTCAGCTACGAACGGCTTCGCCATTCCCAGGCCGAGCCTCAGAACTGGCTCACGTATTGGGGCGACTACCAGGGCCATCATTTTTCTGCGCTGAATCAAATCACCGCGACCAACGCGGTCCTGCTAAAAGCGCGCTGGGCACGGCAGATGCCCGGTCCGGTAACCCTGGAAGCTACGCCTCTTGCGGTGGACGGAATCCTGTATACATCGGGTTCTCCAGGGCAGGTTTTTGCCCTGGACGCGCGGACCGGACTCCAGATTTGGAAATATGAGCGCAAGCCAAGAAAAGTAAACCCTTACGGATCGAATCCCTTCAATCGCGGCGTGGCCGTGTTAGGCAACCGGGTTTTCTTCGGAACACTCGACGCCGCGCTGGTGGCGCTCGATGCCAGGAGTGGGCGGCCGCTCTGGGAAACCCAGGTTGCCGATACCATGCTCGGATACAGCCTCACATCGGCTCCCTTGGCAATCAAGGACAAAGTCATTGTAGGCGTGGCGGGCGGGGAATTTGGCATTCGCGGCTTCGTCGATGCCTACGACGCTGCCACGGGCAAACGTTTATGGCGCTTCAACGCGGTTCCGGGACCAGCCGAGTTCGGTCACGACACCTGGAAGGGCGACTCCTGGAAGCGGGGTGGGGCGTCCACCTGGCTTACCGGCAGCTACGACCCCGATCAGGATGTTCTCTACTGGGGCATTGGCAACCCTGGCCCCGACCACAACGCCCGTGTCCGCCAGGGCGACAATCTCTTTTCCTGCTCGGTCGTCGCACTCGATGCGGCTACGGGAAAACGCAAGTGGCACTATCAGTTCACTCCCGGAGATAGTCATGACTGGGATGCAGCCGAGGATCTGATCCTCGCCGACCAGGTGTTTTCCGGGGAGCCTCGTAAGGTGATTCTGCAAGCCAATCGCAATGGTCTGTTCTATGTGCTCGATCGGACGAGCGGCAAGTTTCTGCTGGGCAAGCCATTCGTTCGCCAGACCTGGAACAAGGGATTCGATAGCGAAGGCCGACCGATCGTCGCTCCCGAAGCTGAGGCATCGCCAGAAGGGGTCATGGTCTATCCCGGAATCGGGGGAACGAACTGGCAGGCTCCGTCCTATGACGCAGCGACCGGCACGATGTATCTGGCCTTCAGCGACGCCGGCTTTGGATTCATGCGAGCCCCCGCCGCATACGAGCCGGGCAAGGTCTATATGGGCGGCAGAGGGTTCCCTTCAGAAAATTCGAAGAGTCGGGCGGGGTTTCGGGCCATCGATACCGAAACCGGAGCCGTCCGGTGGGAGTATCGAGTCTCCATGCCGTCTTTCTCGGCAGGGGTTCTTTCGACCGCGGGCGGCGTGGTGTTTGGCGCGACGGCGGAAGGGAATCTGATCGCGCTCGATGCCAAGACCGGCGGCCTGCTGTGGCAGTTCCAAACGGGGGCCCCCATCACGTCTTCTCCTATGAGCTATGCGGTCCAGGGCAGGCAGTTCGTGGCCGTGGCGGCGGGCAATGTGCTGTACAGTTTTTCATTGCCAGAGTGGCACGAGATAATCCAATGAATTTCGGTGGATTGACGTCGATCTTGTAGGGAGCTCACGCCGTTTTTCAAAATGACCGCTTAGGCCCGTTCCAGATGTGCCACCACCAAGGAAGGCGGGGACCGCCTGAGGCGACCGCAAGATTTGCGTTCCGCCTTAACGCGGTTTAACGGTGAATGGATGGTTCACGGGCAACCCGGATCTATTCGATGACGAGAACGGAGCGATTCAGGAGTCGCTCCTCGCTTGGAGGATCGTGCGATGGCTGATAGACGAGAGGCCGCTCCTTCGCTAGGGCTGCGATTCTGGCTAGAGTCGCCCTCGCGACATTCTCGTTTTGTTGGCAAGCAGGGCACGGCTCGAAACAAAGTGAAAGTTGGCAAAGTAGGTTGACCATTTCGTGGAATACATTTTCTGGAAAGGATCAAGTCGGGTCAACGCCTGGCATTACAAGCGCAAATGAAAATGGAAAGTCCGCCACTATCAAGCACTGCACTCCTGATTCCAGGTTCGCGAAATGGATCTTTATGCAAGCGACAAGACGGAGCAACGGCAATAGATAGACAATCGGCCTCCGGCTTATATATTTCATTGGAGGACGATGGCGCCTAATAAGGCCACGCCGCATCCAACCGTCGAGCTCGTTCGGGTTAACTCGAACCTGTCGCTCACGGTCAGCTTCCAGTTGGCGCTACCGGCTAATGGTCCCACGAGAGAATTCTGTTCTGCTGCCAACTTTTTGTTGCAAACCATCACGGCTTTTTCCAGTCAGTCAATGACAGCAATTCGTCGAGAATTTCCTGCAATCGCTGAACCCGACGTTGCTGCTCGGACGCCGCCGGTGTGTTTTTCTTGGCTTGGCCGCGCAAGAGGTTCTCCTTGCTAATTTCGGCTATTTCCTCGCGCAACTTCTTGATACGCTCTTTGATGAGGCGTGGCATAAGAAAAGACTAGCAGAAACCCATCAGACTGGTACTCGGTAAGCCTGCGGCCATTTGGACAGGCATGTGGAACTGGCGGAGGATGCTGGGAGCGGCTTCGGTCATTCCAGATATTCGAGCCGTGCCTCGATGTCAGCGATCACTGACAGTGCTACCGCGATCGGGACTTCTCCCATTTCAACGGCGGCAGTTCTGAATTTGCGACATGTTTCAGGTACGCCTTGGCGTGCTGTGCTGCTCTCTCCTTGCCCTGCTCGATATCTTCAACCGGCTCGGAGGGCGCGATCCAGCTCTTCTTGTTGACGTTGTACACGGACGCTTGCACACCTTGAGCGTTGTCCTCTGAGAATAGGCGCAGGTGTTCGTTGCCCACTTTGACTTCCGCCCACACGCCTTCGGTCAACATCGTAGGAAACCGGACACAGTAACCATTTTACGCTAAGCGCCTCCCCACTCGCACCCAAACGCAACGAAATCAGGCTCATCAGTCCAATGCGCTCTAGGCCCGGAGCTCGCGCGCTGTGGATTCTGTTCCCCTCCACCCGGACACTGGCGCTCCAACCCGTCCGCCTTCATGGCATGCATCTGATTGCGTTCCTGTTGCTGGTGCACGAACATGCCCTCGCGTGCCATTCAGCCGACGGAATTCTCGTGCAGCTCGGCCCAGATGGCTGAGTTGGAGCGGAAGCTCAACCAAACGTACTGCCTTGCGGCTCTCAAGTGCACGCCAAACCCGGCGGTCACCTCGTTGGCCGCCAGCGCTTCGACCTCTTACACTTTCCCCCATTGGCCGAGCGGAGTACTCTCCCGCACGCCAAATTGAAGATCTGTAATGTTTTCCGCATGGAAACGCTGGTGCTGGTAGTGATCGACAGGCTTCATGCTCTTCTGACTCGGGGCTGTTCAACAACGCCGGGGTCGCTCCGCCGCGATTTATCAAAATTAATTCCCAAGTATCGGTGAAAGGGTTGCCTCGGTTCATCGTCAAAATCCTTACCCCGGTCCGCTCACCGGGGGACCAGAGTAGTGAACATGCACAAGCCGCCAGCCTTTATCAGGCAAATTTACGTAAACTTGGGTTTCGCGGCCCGTCGTATGAATGGTCTGTCCGTTGCTGCGTAGTACGGCAACGAAATCCCAATTGAATTCCGCCACTGCCGCGTTTCCATACACTTCGATATTTACAGCTCCTACCGTCTTGAGGGTGCGTTTCGTAAACGTTTCCCCCATTAGTTTACGATAGACGTCAGAAGCGATTTGGTCCCAGCCTTTCTGGCTGCCAAGCGGCTGAATGAAACTTACGTCGGGCGTGGGCGACCACACGGTGGCGCCAAGCGTCACGTTAGCGTCCATAATCGATTGCAAGTAGGTGTCCACCTTCAGGCGGATGGCAGTTGTCGCTTCGTCCCCGGTGTTGCCCTGCTGTGCTTTGGCGCTTTGAGGTGCTGCCAGCCCAATAGCAACGGATAAAAGTAGCGAGAGTGCTTTTTGCATCACGAACTGTACCTCCGATTTGATGCGGTACAGAGATCCCTTTCACTTCCAAAATACCCAGAAACCATTGCGTGAGGCGGCAAGTGGTTGTTCCGAACGTGGTGTTATTCAGGGAAATCGCGCTTCATGATACCGCACCAATCTGTCGCTACGGTCCAGATCGTTTCACAATTCCGCGAGCGCAAGCTCCGGACCGTTCGATGTGCGGAGGCCTAACAGGGCGCCGCTCGATGAGGATACTCAATACCGCATGTGCCAGCTTTCTGTTCGTAGCAACAACCAAAAGCACGGGTCTTTACAAAATCTCACATTAGACATAATCTAACTTACTGATGGACACCGAGGCGATTAAGCGGTCCTTCGGCGGCAGCGGGTTGCGGTGTACTCCTCAGCGCTACGCCGTGATGGCATTCCTGATGCAACACAACAGGCATCCCACGGCTGCGGAAATCTCCGAAGCTGTGAATCGCCTGAACCCGCGCTCTTCGAGGGCCACGACCTATAACAATCTGCGGGACTTGGTGGAGGCGGGTTTGGTGCGTGAAGTGGCCGTCGAGGGCCGTGCCGCGCGATTCGATGCGAGAAGCATGCGGCATCACCACTTCATCTGCGACCGCTGCGGCAAGGTTGAGGACATTGAGTGGTACGACGTGCCCAGGCCAGCCTCGTGCTCTCTCGGTAAGCGGATTCTTCGCGAATACGAACTCATTTTCCGGGGGCTCTGCACGAAGTGCGCTCCGCGGCACGCTTCCGGTTGAGTCTGGAGATGTGTGGATACATGTTGAACGGCCGATCAAGAAAACGCGGCACCTAATTGTGCGAACCGCAATCTGATGGGTTTGTAGATCATTACAGTTTTGAACTAATTCAAAGGAAAAACATATGGAAAATCCAAAACATATGGAAAACACGCTTGCCTCTTCATCGGGGACTGTTTCCCCCGAAGATCAGAGCAAGAACAAGTCGAGCGAATCCAAGTGCCCGTTCAACCACGGAGCCTCCGCTCCCACGAACCGCGACTGGTGGCCGAATCAGGTGAGCCTGAAGATCCTGCACCAGCACTCAGACCTGTCTGATCCGATGGGTAAGGAGTTCGACTACGCCAAGGAATTCAAGAGCCTCGATCTGAATGCCGTGATCAAAGACCTTCATGCCTTGATGACGCATTCGCAGGATTGGTGGCCGGCCGACTTCGGGCACTACGGAGGGCTGTTCATCCGCATGGCGTGGCACAGTGCAGGCACGTACCGCATCGGCGATGGCCGCGGCGGCGCCGGAGCTGGGCAGCAGCGCTTCGCCCCGCTCAATAGCTGGCCCGACAACGTGAACCTCGACAAGGCGCGCCGGCTGCTGTGGCCGATCAAGCA
>PKYX01000150.1:11654-13644 GCA_003132825.1 Acidobacteriaceae bacterium | reverse complement strand
TGAATGTAGGAATAGGGCTCGCGACCGAAGAAAGCAAACCCCGGAATGTTTACCGCCGGATCGGAGCCGCCGGGAGCGCTCGAGAAGCTGTAATCGAGGCCGCGGCGGGCGTATTGGAAAAGCGCCTGGTTGACTTTGTTGCTGCCGATCGTCCAGGTTTNNAACATCCCGATAGGTCTGCTGCGAGGTGCGCGAGTACGCATTTTGGCCGAAGGTCTGATTTTCGCCATTCACTTCGATTCCGGTGACGGTGCTCGGACTGACATTGGCGCGCAGCATCAGATGATGCGCGTTGCTGAGATTGTGATCCAGCCGCAGAGAATACAAACTCGTCCCTTCAAAAACCGGGAAATTGCCTTCCTGGGACTTCAGCGTCTGGTAGGAGGCGGGAACAAAGCACGGACCCGGGGGAGCGCACGAAGTGGGNNCACGCTCACCGATTGCGGCCACACCCCGTTCAACGCCATGCCGGAGGAAGCCGCGGCCAGACCCGTATACTGCCCGACTTCCTGGGCAAACAGGGGGTTGGCGCCTTCTTGTTGCAGAACGGCGGGATTGGTGAGAAAGCCGATTTCGGGTTGCGTCAGAAGCACGCTGCCGAAGGGCTGGCCAATTTGGGTGGTGTCAAACGGCACTAAATCAAAATTGTCTTGCCCGATGCTAGAGAACCCGGTCTCGTGTCGGCGGGTGACTTCGTAGGAAAAGTAGTAGTAGGTCTTGTTTTTCTTGATCGGTCCGCCGAAGGCAGTCCCTGCCTGCACCCTGGTGTAGGCAGGATTCGGAACATTGCTGAACGGGTTCACGGCCTGGAAGTTGCGGTTGCGCAAATAACCATACACGTCGCCATGAAAATCGTTCGATCCGGAGCGGGTGATGATGTTGACCACGCCNNTGATGATCTGGAACTCCTGCACCGCCTCTTGCGAAACTGTGGAGCGGACTCCGTTGGTCGAGTTATCGATTGCGTCCGCTCCGTCCACATTGACCAGATTCGAACGGGCGCGTTGCCCGCTCATATTGAGGCCGGAAGTGGGAGCGGCTCCGATGCTTGGAGCGTTGTCGCGCAACACCTGCGAATCGGTGAGCGCGAAGTTGATGTAGTTGCGACCGTTGATGGGCAGGTTGTCGATGCGGCGCTGATTGACCGTGTCGGTGGTTGAGCTGCGCGTGGTCTCGACCAGCTCCGACTCGGCGTTCACGGTCACCGTTTCCTTGCCGCCTGCGACCGACAGCGTCACCGGCAGATCCGCCATTTGGCCGACGGTGACGGTCACAGCATTGGCCTCCAGGGTCGCGAACCCCGGAGCCTGCACGGTGACGGTATATTGCCCCGGCGGTAAAGCGACGATGCGATACTCTCCGTCGCGGTTGACGGCGGTCGAACGTGCGAAAGCTTCGGCCACATCCCGAGCGGAAACGGTGGCGTTAATCACCAGGCTGCCCTTGGGGTCTCGGACCGTGATATTGAGGTCTCCGGTCGCGACACCCTGGGCGAAGGCAAGCGGGCTTGAAAGCAATACTAGAAACGTCAGCGCGACGACTTTCCGCACAGTCATAGAATCTCCATCGAGACGCCCGGAGAGCTTCCTCGGGCGAAAGGGGGCAGCCGGCCCGGATTCGTTTGCAGGCTTTAAGCAGGGCATGCGCTTGGTACTCGCGCAGATCGGGCGGCTGGTTTTTACATCAGATCATGGACGGAAAGCAAGCTGGAAGTAAGCTGGAACCTGGTTCGTACCCTCTGCCGGACCTCGGGAACGCGGGCCGTCACAGAAATAGAGCGGTCGGGGGGGGCCGAACGCGCCTGATCGAGATGGCCGCAGACTACCAACTACCGAGGCGCAAAGCGCTGCCCCCGGCGGTTCCCGACGTCGAGTCCACTATGGCCACACCGAAGAGCCCCGGGCTACTACGTGCAGCTCGGTCTCGGTCAGATCCCGGGAATTTCCTCCCACCATGATTTTGAACGTCCCCGGCTCGACCACGCGGTGCA
>PKYX01000150.1:0-11610 GCA_003132825.1 Acidobacteriaceae bacterium | reverse complement strand
CGCACTTTGCCGGTGTTGGTCACATCCACCGAGACTTTGGTCATGCCCTCCGGCCCCATGCTCGCAGGGTCCAGCCGAGGCCTGCCGTACTGGAAGGTGGTGTAACTGAGGCCGTAGCCGAAGGGGAACAAGGGCTCGATGTTGCTGCCCAAAAATCCGCGCTTGGCGGAAGGCTTCTGATAGTAGTAGTCGGGTAGCTGGCCGACCGAACGCGGGACCGTGATGGGCAGCCGGCCGGCGGGGTTATAGTCGCCGAACAGAACGTCCGCAGCGGCGGTGCCGCCTTCCTGACCCAAATACCAGCCGTCCAGAATGGCTGGGACATTCTCGGCAATGTAGTTGATGGAATTCGGACGCCCGTGCAGAAGGAAAACCACGGTGGGCTTGCCCAGCGCCAAAACGGCCTTCACCAGATCGTCCTGGTTGCCGAGCAGGTCGAGGCTGTCGCGGTCGCCCAGATGGTCTACCGCCCAGGCTTCGCGGGAGCTTTGCTCATTGCCGCCGAGGACCAGGATAACGACATCGGCTTTCCGCGCCACCTTCACCGCTTCCTCAATGCGTTTCGCATTCAGCGCGGGATCGCCGAGCACAACCTTGTCGGCATTCCAGTCGGGCGGGGTTTCGGTGATCTTCGAGCCCTCCGCGTAAAGCACCTCGGCGCCCGCGCCCACTTTGTCTTTAATCCCCTGCAGGATGCTGACTCCACGGCCGGGGTTGTCGCTATATCCGCCGAGATGGACTTCTGCCGCATCGGGGCCAATCACCGCGATGTGTCTGTACTGACTCTTGTCAAGCGGCAGTAGGCGGTTTTGGTTTTTCAGCAGGGTGATCGCCTCATGCGCCGCCTTCAGCGCCAGCTGCTGGTGCTCCGGGCTGTTGGTGATCTTTTCCGCGTACCTAGGATCGACATAGGGATCGTCGAACAACCCCAGCAGAAACTTTTCGCGCAGGACGTGGGCCACGGCACGGTCAACCACCTCTTCAGAAACCGTCCCGGCCTTCACTTGACCCGCCAGATTGCGGAATGCGTCCGCGGCGGGCAATTCCATGTCCACGCCGGATTCGAGCGCGACCTTGGCAGCTTCGTCGTAGTTCGACACGATATGGTGCAGCGTTTCCAGTTGCGTGATGCCGAAATAGTCGGACACCAGAACTCCCTCGAAGCCCCACTCTTGGCGAAGAACGTCGATGAGCAGATGTTTGTTGCTGTGCGACGGGATCCCGTCGATTTCGTTGTACGAGGCCATCACGGCTTGGGCGTGGCCTTCCTTGACCGACAGTTCAAAGGGTTTCAGGAAGTATTCTCGAATCACGCGCTCGGAATAGTTGCCCGGGGCGGCGTTGGTACCGCCTTCGGGCTGTCCATGGACGGCGAAATGCTTGAGAGTGGAAATCACATGGGCCTTGTCGATCGACGGGCCCTGGCCTTGAAATCCCTCGACCGCCGCTAGGCCGATGCGCGAAACCAGGTAAGGATCTTCGCCATAGGTCTCCTCGGTGCGGCCCCAGCGCGGGTCGCGCGCCAGATCGAGCACCGGAGTAAGGCACTGCTGAGCGCCGCGGGCCCGTACTTCGGCTGCCGTGGCGGAAAACACGTCCTCGACGAGCGCAGGATCCCAGGTGGAGGCCAGCGCGATGGCCTGCGGAAAAGAAGTGCCCTTGGGCGCGGCGTTGCCGTGCAAGCACTCCTCATGAAACAGCACGGGGATGCCTAGGCGGGTGTTTTCCTTGAGCCACTTCTGCAAGGTATTGGCGAACTCGGCCTCTTCGCGGGGGCCGCGATTCTCGCTTGGCCGCGTCATGCCTCCCAGACCATCCTTCAGCAGAGAGGCGGCGCGGTCCGGCTGGAAGCTTCCCTTTTCGTCCACAAACAGCAGATTGGGATCGCTCGCTTGCTGCCGGTTTTGCCAGGTGCCGACCAGCTGCGCCACCTTCTCGGCCAAGGTCATCCGCGACAACAGATCCACCACCCGCTGCTCGACCGGAAGATTGCGATTGCTGTAGGCAGGCGCTTCTTGCGCCCGCACCGCCGGCATGAACGTGCCGAAGAGCAGGAAAACGAACAGTAGCAAAGCCGCCAGCTGATGGCGATGGGGCATTACGGCCTCCGATTGAAAAGGGATCGATTCGCGGACCAGTACTATAGCATTGCCGTTAACGTACACGATAGACAAGGCCGCGAACCCGATCCGGGCTTGGCGAACCGGTTGCGAGTCCTCGGTTACTTCGCCGGCGCGGGCGCAGCCGAACTCGGAGCGGAGAAGTTCACCTTCGGGACCTGCCGCGATTCTTCGGTCGCGGCGAAGTAAGCCTCATTGGGCTTGAATCCCGCGTAGTTGGCAAACACATTGTTGGGGAATTTCTGGATGTAGGTGTCGTAATCCTGCAGGGCATCGTTGTAGCGCTTGCGCTCGACCGCGATGCGGTTTTCGGTTCCCGCCAGCTCATCCTGCAGACGCAGAAAGTTCTCGTTGGACTTGAGCTGCGGATAGTTCTCGACAATCAACAGCAGACGTCCGAGGGCGCCGTCGAGTTGCTGGTTGGCGGCGATCTTGTCGGAAGGATTGCCGGCGGAGAGCAGAGACGAGCGGGCTTTGGCGATGTCGCCGTAGACCGTCTGCTCCTGCTGGGCGTATCCCTTCACGGTTTCGACCAGGTTTGGGATCAGGTCGGCGCGGCGCTCGAGCACGATGTCCACTTGCGACCATGCGGCTTTAACCGCCTCGTTCTTGGTCACCAGCGTGTTGCGAACGCCCACATACTGGCCAAACGACAGCAGTACGACCAGCGCAATGATGATGATCGCGATCCAGGCCTTGCTCATGACTCTTCTCCTCGGAATGCTCAAACCCCAATTAAAGATCGGCGACTCACCCGCGCGATTCCGTCGAATCCAGCATTGTATCCACTGCGGCGACAACTTGCTCGATGGCGGCCAGGTAACGGGTAAACGTGTCAGTCACGTCAAACTGGCTGCGCGCTACCTTGCGCTCGCGAATGTCGAGCAAGTGCACGAAAGCCGAAGCATCAAATGGAATGCGGCTCGAGAGCGCCTCGAGCCCCGCGCGCTTGCCATCGACCGCCGGGCCGCCCAGTGCAATGAGGGCGTGGCGGAATAGAGTCGCAAAGGAAGGCAGCGAACCGAGCAGCAGGTCCCAGAGCCGGTTCTGATTCCCCGCGGCCAGCAGAACGCGCTCGCGCAGAAGAATCAATTTCTCGCGCAGTTCGTACTCCACTTGCATGCGATGCAGGTGCATCGGAATGCGCAACCCGGAGAGCGGGTCATCGCCGAAAAGAACGCGATGCCGCTGCTGCATGTCGAGCAACTCGATGGCGAACACATCGGCGGAACGCTCGAGTTCCTTGCGCGTGAGCAGGAGCGGAGCGGGATGCTTGCGCCGGCTCCACCACGCGACCGCGGGCGCTAACGCGCTGAGACGGGCGAAGGAGGTTTCGCCGAGAACGCAGAGCAGGTTTACGTTGGAAAATTCGGGATGGAATTCGCCGCCGGCAGCGGAGCCATAGAGGATGGCGCTCTCGAGGTTCTCTCCTGCGGCCTGGCGCAACCGACTGAGAAATTCGTTGATTTGCTTCTCCGGGGCCATACTCTGTCGAACCGTGCCTGGTTGAACCATGTCTTGTTGAACCATGAAGGAACCTCACTGGTCTTCGCCTACCAACTTCCGCTGGCTCCGCCACCACCCGACATTCCGCCNNACCGCCCCCGCCACCGAACCCGCCGCCGCTCGAGCCTCCACCACGATAGCCCCCGCCACCGCCGCCCAGGAGAAAACTCCAGAGCAGTAACCGTCCGAACGGCGTGAACAAGGCAATCAAGACAACGATAACGATCACCACAATGGCAGCGACCGGAAGTCCCGTGGTCGTCTCGGGCTCGGGCTCGGCGGCCGCCGGCGGTTGAGCCCCGGTCAATGCGACCCCCGCGTCCTTCGCGATCACATCCGCAACCCGGGCAGTCAATAGAGTTACGGCGCCTTTGTAGTCGTTCTGTCGCAGCAGAGGTACGGCCTCACGGCCGAACCCGCCCACTTTGCCGTCGGGCAGAATCGGCTCCAGACCATAACCCACTTCAACCCGGTAATTGTGGTCGGCAACGGCCAGCAGAATCAGGACTCCCCGATTGGTCGACTTGCTGCCGACTCCCCACTGCTTAAAAAGGTCGACCGCGTAACTCTCGATGTCGCCGCCGTCGAGCGAGTGGATGGTGACGACGGCAATCTGGGCGTGCGCTTTCTGGTCGATTTGCTCACACAGGTTGTCGAGCTGGGCGATGGTGCTGTCATCGAGAACGTGGGCGAAGTCGTCGACGTAGCCGGTCGGCTTGAGCTGGGAAACGGGTTCGCCCCCGCTAACCAGGGCGAGCGCCAGCACGGCGAGGGCGCTGAGTGCGATTGTGAACCCCGGCTTCATCCGCGGCTGATTGTACAAGATGGAACGAGACCTCTGGCTCAGGTTCCGGCGATGGGCGAGTGGGCCGCCGACCACTGGCGAACGGCATTCTCGACCAGCTTGAGTCCGATGGCCCAGCGCAGCATCGCGTGGTCTTCGTCATCCCCGTAGCCGAACAGATAGAACGTGATGTAGAAGCCGTCCCGCACGCCCTGCTTTTCGTGGTAGGAACAACGGCGGATGAGAAATTCGGCGGATGCGGGGATCTCCGGAACGCGCTTCAAAAGAAGCGCCAGCTGTTTCGCCCCCTGCTCGTGGGCGGGGAATGAGAAGCGCGAGGGCCCGGCGGAGAACACCAGGTCGACGTAGGAGCCGAACTTGCAAGGGGCGCCGAAGATTTCCTCTTCCGGATTTATTTCCCGGCTCGCCCAGGCATCGCACTTCACGGTTTCGAATCGGCTGACCGCCGAATTGATCGCCGCGAGAAATTCGCCCAGTTCGGGGACGCGCTGCGCCTCCTCGATCTCGAGCAGCAGTTCGGGCCGGCGCTTCAGATCGTAATAACGCGGGCCGTCCGGGGCCGCCCAAGGCAGTTCAAGCGTTTCATGTTCTGCTCCGAGTTCGACGGCGAAGTCGGCTTCCACCCAGGGATGATAAATCAGGGCTGCGGAGAATCGCCCGCCTGCCCAGGCATGAGCATCCGCCAGCCTCAAGGTCTTCCTCGCGGTCCCTCTACGAGCCGAGCTGAAACTGACGCAGAAATGCCACCACCTGGCGCTCCGCCCAGTGGCCGTCGTCGCCCTCCGGCTGGGCCAGAAATGAGCAGTGGCCGCCGTCTTCGGTTTCAACAAAGATGAGATTGCGGTTGGCGAGAATTTTCTCCCGCGTCGCGGGCAGGATGCGGATGAAGGGATCGTTAGCGGCATGCAGAATGAAACCGGGCACGGCAATCCGGTCCACAACATTAGCCGCAGCGGAGCGGGCGTAGTAGTCGGCTGCGCCCTCGAAACCGCAATAGCGGGCGGTCACTTGATCGTCGAAGTCGCGCAGGGTGCGCAGGCCGCGCAGGGCGGAGAGATCGAAATGCCCGGGAAAGGACCGCGCCTTGGCCCGCAGGCGGCGCCGCAGATTCCATAGGAAGTAGTACTCATACAGGCGATTCGGTCTCAAATGGAGCGCGTCGGCCGAGGCGGCCAGGTCGATCGACGGGCTGACCGCCACCACCGCGCGGAATTGGGGTGGCCCTTGCTTCGCCCACTCGCCGGCCAGTTTCAGCACGAGATTTCCACCCATCGAAAATCCCACCAGGGCAAAGCCGGAGATGTGATCCTGCTCGACCAGGTTCAGCGCCACTGCCGCCACGTCCTGGGAGCGTCCGGAATGGTAGAGCGTCGGAGAGAGGTTGTCGGTGCCGCCGCAGTTGCGCTGGTTCATGCGCACCACGTTCATGCCGGCAGCCAAACCCTTCTGTGCGATGCCCAGCATATAGTCGGACTCGGTCGACCCCTCGAGGCCGTGCACAATGATGATCGTCAGGGCCTTCTGCCGATCGTTTTGCCAATGACAGCGGCAAAGCACTTGCACGCCGGGTTCGACTTCAACCAAACGTTGCTCGTGTGGAGGCAGGGAGAGGCGACGCCGGAGTAGATAACTGCCAATGGTCTGCAAATGTCCGCCCTGAAAGAATCGTCGGGGCCGAAATGGGCGTTCCGGGGCTGGCGAAGCCGGCAGCGGCGGACGGTGGGTTTCGGAAGTCTCCACGGCTTGGTCTTTCATGGTAGCTTATACCGAGCCGCGGATAGGGAGTCCGACCATGCCGATTTTTGAGTACGTTTGCCAGCAATGCCATCACGAATTCGAAGCACTGGTTTACGGCGCCCAAAAGGCAACCTGTCCCAAGTGCCAGGGCAAGAAGCTGGCCCCTCAGCTTTCCGTGTTTGCGGTCGCGGCCAAGGGCTCTGCGAGCAGCAGTTCGGCGATCGCCGGCTGCGGCACCTGCGGCGATCCACGAGGCCCGGGCGCGTGCTCGATGGCGGATCTCGACTGAGTGTCGTCCTCCCTTGATTTCCCTTTTCGAGGGGCGGGGCCGTCGCCCGTCAATGGCTCGCCAGACCCCCCTTCCCCGATGTTAGCGCTCCTTCGCTAACCCTTTTACCCCCAGCATCTTAGCCCGGTGACGTTAGGTACCACCGGGGCGAAACCGGGGTAAGTTTCCTTCCTCCCTGAATGACCCTATGATCCCCCCAAGCTTTGAAGGGAGGCCGAAATGGATCGTCGTCGGAATCCGCGAGTCACGGCGTTTTTGGCGGTACGCATTTGGGGGGTGGATGCCCATTGTTTGCCCTTTACCGAATTGGCCAGGGCAAGGAACATCAGCGGCGGCGGGGCCGTCGTCCAGGGATTGAGTCGGCGGCTGAAGCCCGGGGAATTCCTCGAGGTACAAACCGATGAGGGAAAAGCCCAATTTCGCGTGATCTGGGTGGGCCGGGTAGGCAGCCGGAAAGAGGGGGAAATCGGCATCCAAAGCCTACCCTCGGAGCCGGATATTTGGAATCTAAGCCAGCTTGGCTGCGGTGAAGCGACCCGGGCGATGGCAGCCGCCTGCAGTTAGCTCGAGCGGCGAGACGCGAGCACCCGTCTCACCCCTGCTTACGACGCTCTTGGTTCGCGAAAATCGGACGCGCCACTCCGTTCCCATATTGCCGTCCGTGACGATCGACCGGTGCTGCAAGCCCCGACGCAATTGGTCGTCGTCTTCGATCGAAAAACCTCGAAGTCCGGGGCGATCGTCGGGAACGAGAAGCCCCTGTCTCCATCGCGTTCGGCGGACCAGAAGACTGCGCTCTGGACAGGAATCTCTTTCTTGCTCTTTCTACTCGTCGGCGCCAGCCGACGATCCACGACCGCCTCCTAGGTATTCTGTTTGCTGGCGGACGCTGGTTTCACTATGCTTCCCTTCACGCAGCTGCGGTACTGAGAGCCCGCTTGAGGGGAGCCAACTATGCGGACGTTGCTGGTTGTGATCATGTGCGGGGAGATGCTCGTGTCTTTGGCTAGAGCGCAATCCCCGCCACGTCCCTGGATGCTCATGCCCATGCCGGCCGAGCTGCAGCCCGGCTCCGGCCAGCTTGTTCTCGATCCCTCGTTTTCGGTCACCACGACCGGGTACACCGACGCCCGCCTGCAACGGGCCGTGAATCGATTCCTAAATCAGCTGCGCTTTGAAACCGGCATGCTTCCGCTCGATATGAACCTGGTTCGAGGCCCGGCAGCCACACTGGTCATTCGCACCGGCCATGCCAGCCAAGAGGTCGAGCGATTGGGCGAGGACGAATCCTACATTTTAGAGATCACGAGCGCAGGCGCGTCGCTGCGGGCGCCGAATCCCCTGGGCATTCTGCACGGGCTCGAGACGTTCCTGCAGTTGGTCGAAAACGTTCCTTCCGGCTTCGTGGTGCCGGCGGTCTCGATCGAGGACCAGCCTCGGTTTCCCTGGCGCGGGTTGATGATCGACGTCAGCCGCCACTTTATTCCGATGGAGGTCCTCAAGCGCAACCTGGACGGGATGGCCGCGGTGAAAATAAACGTATTTCACTGGCATCTGTCCGACAACCAGGGATTCCGCATCGAGAGCAAGAAATTCCCCAAGCTGCAGAAAATGGGCTCCGACGGGCTCTACTACACCCAGGAGGAAGCGCGGGAGCTCGTGGCTTACGCCGCCGATCGGGGCATCCGGGTGGTGCCCGAGTTTGACATGCCGGGGCACGCCACGTCGTGGTTTGTCGGCTACCCGGAACTTGCCAGCGGCAACGGCCCCTATGCGATCGAACGCAAATGGGGAGTCTTTGATCCCGCCATGAATCCCACCGAAGAGCGCACCTACAAATTTCTGGATGAATTCATCGGCGAGATGGCCCATCTGTTTCCCGATCGGTACTTCCACATTGGCGGCGATGAAGTGAACGGAGTGGAGTGGAGCGCGAACCCGGCCATCCGAGCGTTCATGCGTGCGCACGGGATAAAAAATACGGATGCGCTCCAGGCTCACTTCAACCAGCGGGTGCAGGCGCTCGTGAACAAGCACGGAAAAATCATGATGGGGTGGGATGAGATCCTGAATCCGCGGCTGCCCAAAAGCATCGTGATCCAGTCCTGGCGTGGGCAGCAATCGCTCGCGACCGCGGCCACCGAGGGATATCGCGGCTTGTTGTCCTCGGGATACTATCTCGATCTCAATCAACCCGCGGCGCAACACTATGCCGTGGATCCGATGAGAGGTCCGACGGCCAATCTGACGCCGGACGAGAGCGCGCGCATTCTCGGAGGCGAGGCCTGCATGTGGGCTGAGTATGTGTCTCCGGAAAATATCGATTCTCGCATTTGGCCGCGGGCGGCGGCGATCGCCGAGCGTCTGTGGTCGCCCGAGAGTGTGACCGATGTCGATTCCATGTATCAGCGCCTCGAAGGGACCAGCCGGTGGCTAGACTCATTCGGATTGACCCACAACGCGAGCTACGATCCCATGTTGCGCCGCATTGCCGGGACCGACGATATCCGGGCGCTGCGTATCCTGGCGGACCTGGTCGAACCCGTCAAGGACTATACCCGCAGCAAACTGGCGACGGCGGAAGCAACCGCGGCCACGCCCCTGAACCGTTTGGTGGATGCTGCCCGTCCGGAGAGCGCAGCCGCCCGGCATTTCGCCACTTGGGTGGCTGCGTTGCTCGCCGGCGGGATGAAGCCGGACACGGAAGCGCAAGCACGAACCTTGCTGGCCCGCTGGCGGGACAACGACGCCAGTCTAGAGCCGGTCGCGCGCGATTCATTCCTGATGCAAGAGGCCGTGCCGATTTCTCGAGATCTGTCCGCACTCGGCGCAGTAGGCCTGGAGGCGCTCGACTATCTCGATCGCGGACAACCCTCACCCGAGCAGTGGAGAGCCGAGCAACTAGCCCGCATCGCAGAGGCGGAGAAGCCGCAGGCTCAACTCCTTCTGATGATTGCGCCCTCTATCCGGAGGTTGGTCGAAACCAGCGCCGGTTCCGCGGCCCCGACCACGGGGAAGTAAGGCTGCCGGTTTGCCCTGGCGATGGGCCTGCGCTAGTCTGGTGTGCTTTCATTTTGGGGGATCGCCACGATGGTCGCCAACCCTAGCTCTGACCGAAGCTTGCCGGCTCCGTTGCCTGATTTCACCGCCGATCCGGCTTTCTGGCCCGCCCTGCCGCCGCTCGAAGCCTGGGCAGATACTTGCGCCACGCTCCACATGTGGACCCAGATCGTGGGCAAGGTCCGCCTCGCGCTCAGCCCGTTGCTGAATCACTGGTGGGAAGTGGCGCTCTATGTCAGTCCCCGCGGCCTTACCACCTCGGCCATCCCTTACGACCGCGGGGTCTTTGCGGTTGAATTTGATTTCCTCGAGCACCAATTGATCATCGACACCAGCCAGGGAACCGGCCAGAGGCTGGCTCTGGCACCGCGATCGGTAGCGGATTTCTACCAAGAGTTCATGTCGGCTTTACAGTCGCTCGGCATCAAGGTGAAGATCTGGGCCACGCCGGTCGAAGTTCCCAACCCGATTCCCTTTGAAAAGGACGTTCAGCACGCTTCCTACGATGGCCTGCAGGTGGCCCTTTTTTGGCGCGCTCTGCTTGCGGTAAACACGGTGTTTGAGGAATTCCGTTCGCGCTTCATCGGCAAGGACAGCCCCGTGCACTTCTTTTGGGGAAGTTTTGATCTGGCAGTGACTCGCTTTTCCGGCCGGCGCGCGCCGCCCCGCGAGGGGGCGGACCGCATCACCCGCGAAGCCTACTCGCATGAAGTGATCAGCGCCGGCTTCTGGCCAGGGGGCGGCGACGTGAAAGGAGCCGCCTTCTATGCCTATGCGGCGCCAGAACCGAAGGGCCTGGAGCAGAGCCGGGTGAGCCCCGCGAGCGCCTTTTACCATCCCCAATTGCACGAATTTTTCTTGCCGTACGAGGATGTCCGCCGCTCAGCGTCGCCGCGGGCAACTTTGCTCGAATTCCTCCAAAGCACCTACGATGCGGGCTCAAACCTCGCCGGGTGGGAACGAGCATCGCTTGAGCGGAGGGTCTAAGGTTCAACCGGCTTTCACCGGCCCGCGAAACCAGCCGGGCGCCGCCAGGCCGCGTCCCTTGAGCCGGGTCCGGAACCATGACAACAACAGCATCGAGAGAAAAATGGTCAGCAGGCCCAAGGAGGCAGTCGGAATATCCACCGCGCGTTTGGGCAGGATTGAAACCCGTCCGTACACAAACTCGATGTGCACCCAATACACCAGCAGCGACGTCTGCCCTAATTGCACCAGCGGGCTGAAGCCCCACTGGCCCGCTCCCCAGCGGCACCAGGCATAAACAGCACTGAGGATCACGAGCAGCAAGCCCACGCGCAGCAGAAAGAAATTCGGACTGGTGTGCCAATAGTCATAGGCCGCATAGAGTTGGTGGGGCTGGGCATCGAGCCATCGCGCCAGGTAGACCAGCCCTACACCGCCCGCTCCCGCCAGGGCAAAGGCCGCCGCCTCGCGCTCCCGCACCCAGCCACTCCGCAAAAAAAAGCCGGCGGCGAGTCCCATAAAGGCAAACCCCGTCCAGGGGAAGATCGGAAACAAGCCTGCCTGCGCCTGCCCGAGGTGCACGCCCTCGATGTAGGACGCGAGCGGCCAAGCCAGCCAATCCGGACGCCAGGTCGTCCACAGGGGCGGAGTCAGCAGCGAGATCAGCACAGCCACCCCAACCCCGACGGTCCCCAGGATGAATTGTGTGCGGATGATATGGCCTTCGGACCCGCCGTTCCGAGATCGCGGGAGCAGCGCCAAAACCAGCCAGCAAACCGCCCCCATCAACATCAGCGAAACGCCGATGCTGTTCAGAATGTCCACCCGCAGCAGATCGCTCCAGGGCGCCCAACCCCAGGCAACAAGAAATTCCTGCAGCCGGAACAGGAGCCCGAACCCCAAGATCTCCGCCCCGCGGAGAATCAGGGTGCGGGCGATCTGGCGCGGCGGCAGCCGCCTCTCGAGCAACTTGCCGGTCACCAGTGCAAGGGACATTCCCGCCAGAAAAAGAAAAAGCGGCGCCGGGAACGTTCCGCCGAGCTGCGACCACATGAAAAACCTGCTCTGCCGGGCTTCGCCACCCAGCCAGGAGTCATAGCAGTGGGTCTGGAACATCAGCACGCAGG
>PKYX01000387.1 GCA_003132825.1 Acidobacteriaceae bacterium | reverse complement strand
GAAGCTGCGGGAAGTAGCTCCTCTGCTGGCGGACAGCGAGGATGAAAACGCCGTCCTCGCGGAAGTGGACGAGGAAATCGGCCAGTCTGCCAGCCCGGCCGCAAAATCGATGGCGGCCGCTGCCGGAAGCCAATCGAGTGCCGCCCCGTCGGAGTCCGGCCAATCAACCCGTCCCCTTGCCCTGCGGTGGCCCTAAACCGCACCGCATTCCACCGTAGTGAAATAAGCATCCCATGACTTTTCAAGCACTCCTGGTTTCCGCCGACAACGAAGTAGCGGCCGTTCTTGCGCCGGTCCTGTCCGGTTTCGGCCTGAGCCTGCTCACCTGTGGACACCTCGAGGCCATCCGGGAACTCACCGAGCAACGCTTCGACGCGGTCATCGTCGACTTCGACGACCTGCCGAGCGCTATCTCGGTGCTCGAAAATGCCCGCCTGACACCGCGCCGCGACGGCACGGTCACCGTTGCCCTGCTGCGCGACCGCAGCCAAGTACGGAACGTTTTCGGAGCGGGCGCGCATTTCATTCTCTATAAGCCGGTTTCTGCCGAGCAGGCACAAAGCAGCCTGCGCGCCGCCGCCGTTCTCATCAAGCGTGAGCGCCGCCGTTCCCTGCGCGTCCCCCTGCAAGTTCCGGCACAGCTCCGGGTGGAGAACGGTCCGGCCATGGAAGGCATCCTGCTCGACCTGAGCGAGGACGGCGCGGACGTGCTCTCGTCCCGACCGCTCAGCCCTTCCGCTTCGCTCAATCTCCAATTCACCCTGCCCGATGGCGCCCCGGTCGAGGTCAGCGGCGAAGTGGCATGGGCGAACCCGAACGGACAATCCGGGGTNNTTTCACTCGGTAGAGCCCGACTTGGCCGCCCCCTCGAAACTCACCGACCTCAGCAATGGCGGATGCTACGTGCAGACGGAATCGCCCTTTCCCGAACGGACCGGAATCGTCCTCCGCCTGAAGGCAGCGGGCGTCGAAGTACAGGCCCAAGGCATGGTGCGGGTCATGCATCCGGGGTTGGGGATGGGCATCGAGTTCGCTTCGCGCACCCCCCAGGAGCGCGAGGAAGTCGCCGACTTCATCAAATTCCTCATCAGCTTTCCCGGGACCTCACCGGAACTGGACATCACGCCCGGGATCGTGGCCGCGGGCATCGATCTAGCCGGTTCCGCGGCTCCTGCGGCAGAAGAACTCCACGATCCGCTGCTCGATCTGTTGCGCAACCACGAGTCGCTCAGCCAAGAGGATTTTCAGCAAGAACTGCAAAAGCAGCGCGGCCTGGCGGCGGTCGCTGTTTCCTAGAAGCCTCACCTCGAAGACTTCTCTCGAAGACATCTCTCGAAACGAAAGCTCCTCTAGCCGGCGGGCGCGCGCCCGCACGGGATCCTTTCACCCCGGTCGGTTGAAATCTCTGGCGAAGACTAGCGCAGAGGTGGCTGGCGAGTGAGACCCGCCGAGTTTCGTGGCAGCATTTCCCTTCCGGCGCAAGACCGTCACCGCTCCTGCTGCCGCCACTTGTTGAGGAACTGCAGCAAGTCTTCGGGAGCGAGTGAGCGGGCGTTTTCAAATTCTCCGGTCTTCTGGCTGAACAGCAGCTTGCCCTGGGCATCGAGCACCGCCAGCGCCGGAATGCCCCGCTTCATGGGCACCTGGTACTGCTCCATAAGGTCCTGATTCTTGTCGCCTCGGCCGACATCGACATGCACAACCTGGTAGTCGCGCTGCAAAATAGGCGCCAGGTCGGGGCGATGAAATGCCATATCCAGAACGNNAAGATCGGGTCGTTCAAAGGCCCGATCCAAGACGTGGCAGTCATAGCACCAGTTGGCCCCGAAAACCACCAGCACTCGCTGATGGCCCTTGGCCGCAAGCTCGAGCGCCTGTTTGATCTTGGCCCGGGCATCGACACCAGACTCGTAGATTTCCTGGTCGAGGGATGCGGGCTGCTGCAAACGGGCGGGATCGGTCCGCTTCGACGCCACCAGCCGCCACTCGCCGCCCTGCTGCTGCCACAGCTGTCCCTCGGTGATGTACATCGTCTGTTTTGCCGATGGCGCGCCCGCATGAATTTCCGCCTGGAACACGATCTGTTCCACTCCCGGTTTCGATCGATCCCTCTGCAGGATGTTCAAGCCCAGCCTGCTGGCCTTGAGCCCGGTCCAAAAAGAGACGTCGTCATCGGCACTGATCTTTCCCGAGGGAACGACGACTTGGGCCGCGGGAACGTTGCTGTACAGGCCGCGCACGGCCGCAGCATCTCCTTTCAGGATGGCGCTCTTCCATTGCTCTAACGGTCGAAAGACGGTATCGCCACCGGAGGGTTGGCCAAAACCAAGAGGAACGGCATTCGCCACAACCAACCAAACCAACGTACAGATTGCCGTCCGGATCGGGTAAACCCTCATATCCATCTCCTCGGTTCGACTGGTTCGGACTCGTTGCCAGCAGGATTGCCGGGTTTGGCGTGACCAACCTGCCTCCCCCAATATCTGCACCTGCGTCTCGGAGTATACCGTGCAGGCCGAGGGTGTTTCCGGTACCGGGGTTCTGCGGTATCCTCGGGTACCGCGCCATCGCGCCCCATCCCGGCGAGTTTCGCCCGATCGGAGAGCGGAGACCTGAAAGCCGACCTGACAGAAGCCGAAGCAACCCAACCCGTCGCCATCGTCGACGCCGATGCCGCCCCGTGCTCTCTATTTCCCCTGCCCTTCCTAGTGATTCTGGCCACCGCCTTTGCCGTGGTCGTGCCCTTCTTCTTTTTTGGGATTCCCTCCGGCCACGACTTCGAGTTCCACATGAACTCCTGGATGGAAGTGCTCAGCCAGTGGAGGCAAGGAGTCCTCTATCCGCGCTGGGCAGCGCTCGCGCACTACGGATACGGCGAACCCCGCTTCGTATTTTATCCCCCCGCCTCATGGATCCTCGGCGCCGCGCTGGGCGCGGTTTTGCCTTGGCCGCTGGCGCCTGCGGCCTATCAATGGTTGGCGCTCGCGCTCTCCGGCTGCTCCATGTTTCTGCTGGCTCGGCGCTGGCTCGGCCGCAACGACGCCATTTTTGCCGCGGCGCTTTACGCCGCGAATCCGTACTATCTGGTCATCGTCTATTGGCGAAGCGCCTACGCGGAGCTGCTGGCTGGGGCCTTGCTGCCCCTGCTCTTGCTCCTGGTGCTGCGGTTGGAGGATGAGGGGCGCAAATGGATCGTGCCGCTCGGCCTGGTGGTAGCCCTGGGATGGCTGACCAACGCGCCCTCGGCCGTAATGATCAACTACTCTTTGCTGTTCATGCTGATTCTGATCGCGCTTCGACGGCGTTCCCCGCGAGTCTTGGTCGAGGGCGGCCTGGCCATTCTGCTAGGCGCGGGCTTGGCCGCGTTTTACATTGTGCCCGCGACCTACGAACAGCGCTGGGTCGACATCTCCCAAGTGGTGGCCGAGGGCGTCCGTCCGCAGGACAATTTCCTCTTCGCCCGCATCGACGACCCCCGTCACAACCAATTCAATAGGCTGGTTTCCGTCTTGGCGCTGGCCGAGATGGCTGGCCTGGTGGTGGCGGCAGTCTCCGGCCGCCGCTGGCGCCGCCAAATGCCGCAGGCGTCCTGGCTCGTGNNACTTCGCCGGTGTGGAATCATTTTCCCAAGCTTCGCTTCGTGCAGCTTCCCTGGCGCTGGCTGTTGTGCTTCAACGTGGCTTTCGCTTTGCTGATCACAACCGCCTGGCGGCGCTGGCTGCCTCGGCTGTTGCTGTACGCCGTCATGCTGCTGGTGCTGGCCTTCGC
>PKYX01000346.1 GCA_003132825.1 Acidobacteriaceae bacterium | reverse complement strand
TCATCGCCATGGAATTTCTGGAGGGCCACACCCTGCAAACCAAGATCGGCGGACGGCCTTTGCCGCTCGAAGTATTTCTCGATCTGGCTTTGCAGATCGCCGATGCTCTCGAAGCGGCGCACAGAAGAGCCATCGTCCACCGCGACGTTAAGCCCTCGAACATCTTTGTCACCAGCCGTGGCGATGCCAAGCTTCTGGATTTTGGTTTGGCCAAACATCTGCCCCTGGGGAGCGTCGCAATTAGCGAGGCGACGACCTTCTCGGGAGCGATCACAGCACAAGGGCAGATTCTTGGAACCTTTGCCTACATGTCTCCGGAGCAAGCCCAGGATAAGGACGTGGATGCACGCAGTGATATTTTCTCTTTCGGCGCGGTGTTGTACGAAATGGCCACCGGCCGCTGCGCCTTCCCCGGAGATTCTGCGGCCACGGTCATTGCCGAGATTTTGCGCAGTGACCCCAAACCTCCCAAAACCCTGAACCCGGAAGTCCCGGACGAACTCCAGCGCGTCATCGGGAAGGCTCTGGAAAAAGACCGCGGCGATCGTTATCAGTCCGCCAATGAGTTAATGATCGACCTCCGACGGCTGAAGCGAGAGAGGTTTGGCGTCTTGCAAACGGCAGAGAAGGCGCCAACGCTTCCTCGCAGTCTCCCTTGGCTGCGGGCCCGATCGATGTGGATCGCGGCCAGCGCGCTCTTCGCCCTTCTCCTGTTTCTGATCATCAGGGTAAATGCCTTCTCGCCCGTCTCCGGACCCCTCAATTCAGAACAAATCACTTTCTCCGCTGAATTGAAAGATGGACCGATCGTCACCGATGGAACGCGAGTCTATTTTCAGAGTCAAGATCAGCCCGTCGAAATGTCGGTCAAGGGCGGCCCCACGGCTCCTTTGCGAGCCTCCGTGAGCGGAATGAGGATGCTCGACATTTCTCCGGATGCATCGGAAATGCTGGCGTCGAAGCCAGATCTGAACGACGAGACCTTGCGCGGTTCCATCTGGTCGATTCCGGTTCTCGGAGGCTATCCGAGCAGACTGGGAAACCAGATCGCTCAAGATGCGCACTGGTCGCCTGACGGTCGATGGATTGTCTATGCCGATTGGAACGGTGTCTATGTGAGTGACAATGCCGGCGCGAACCTTAAAAAAATATGGGACGCGCCGGGCGGAGTTGAAACGCCGTATTTTTCGCCCGATTCCCGCCGCATTCGCGTGACCGTCGAAAGCAAGGGGAATTCGTCGGCTAAGATTTGGGAATTGGATGCTGATGGCAGCAACGCCCATCGGATCGTGCTCGATTGGCCGGAGGATGCCGATCAACGAGACGGAAGGTGGACTCCGGATGGCAAACATTTCATCTTCGCTTCGGACCGCGAAGGGCGCAATAACATTTACGAACTCCTCCCGCCGCCTTGGATCGAGTTCTGGAAAAAACCAACCGCTGTGCGCCTTACGGCGGGTCAGATCGATGTCCTGGCAGCCACTCCCAACCGTGATAGTTCAGGCCTGTTCATCATTGGGCGAATCGCCCAGGGCACAATGCAGGCCTATGACCCGAAATTGAAGCGCTTCGTGCCGTTCCTCGATGGTCTGGCGGCCGCGGATTTCATTCTCTCACCCGACAAGAAATGGATGGTCTACGCCGACTATCCGCGGCGTCATCTTTGGCGCAGCAAGTTGGATGGTAGCGAGAAGCTGCAGTTAACCGATCTTTATTCATGGATGCCGAAGTGGTCCCCTGATAGCAAGAAGATTGTGTTTTCTGACCGGCAGGAGATCTACATGGTTTCTGTCGATGGGGGCGCTCCGGAAAAGCTCACCTCGGAAGGTAAGGTCGAGCTCGCACCCAACTGGTGGCCGGATGGGAAATCGATCGTCTTCAATGACTATCCGCTACCCGGGCAGATGGAGGGAATCAAAGTTCTCGATCTGGCCACCCGGAAGATATCCATCATGCCGGGCTCGGCCGGTTTTTATGCGCCCTCCTGGTCGCCGGATGGAAGATACCTGGTGGCAATCGCGCAGAATCCGTCGCGCATGGTGCGGTATTCGGTGCAGTCCGGCACCTGGAAGGACTTACGGACATTTGATTCCGCCTGGGGATACTGGGTCTGGGCCGGCGACAGCCGGTCTCTTTATATCGCCATGAAAGAAGCAGGGCCGGCGACCGAACCCGGAATCTATCAAATGGCCATTGCGGATGGAAAGTGGAGTCAGGTAACCGGATTCGACGGCCTGACCGTCAACCCCGATGGATGGGAGGGCTTTCCGAGCCTCACCTCGGATGGCCGACTCGTCATGATGAGCGACACCAGCGTGGTTCAAATCTATTCGGCCAAATGGACCACGGAGGCTGACGTGCATTGAAGCCCTACCCGATGGGCGCACGGCGCGGGAGAGCCGCCACTGGGGCGCCTGCGGAATGCTGAGAGCTAGTTCTTCGCTCCCGCCCGCTGGTAGTTGCTGAACTTCACTACCTGCTTGAGCCGCACATCCTTGGCCGTAAAGTGCAGCGTGTCGTCGGCGGAGGAAAACGTGGGAAACCAGTATTTCCCATCGATCTGCTCCCGCCAGGTGGTGAATTGCGGGAACAGGTTTTCCTCCGTTTTCTTCTTCTTGACGATCCGGATGTCGGGGACCGACTTACCGGTGTCCTTCACAATCTGAAAGTCTTGATCATCCACCCAGATGCGTCCCTGAAAATACCGCTGATCCTTCACTATGGCTTTGGGAGCCACGTGAAAGACATAGCAGTTGAGTTCATCCACTTTTTCCTGGCCTTCGTAGACCACGCTGTACTCCGGCAGTTCATCCGTGCTGATGGTGAAGGAAGCGCGCCCGTCCAGGTCCTCGAGATCCTCTTTCGACATGTCAATGTTCGCCTGCGGGGCCAGCACGACTTTCTTAACGCGCTGGCCTTGGCTGTAACTGATGTCGGCAACCTGCTGATAATCGCCCGTTACCTCGTTGTTCTCAAGCGCCTGCACGTGGATCGACTCCCGAAAACTGTATTGCTCTCGGATCCCCTTCCACTGCTTTTCGTTGGCGGTGAAGCGCCGGAGAATCTCCTCCGGAGTGATGCCTTTCGGCGGAGACTTGTCGATTTCCGCGGTCTGACACCGAGCCGCGGGGGCTAACCACAATAGCGCGCAACCAACGGTTAGAAGGAGGAGCCGCAGGCGTCTGTAGCAAAAGTCCATGCGCGGCTAGTCTACCGAAAACGCCGTCTCCGTGGCAGATCTTTGATGGACGGCAGACACGGACAGGAAAAGCCACGCGCGGCCGCGCGGCTTCGGCTCTCGGTTGATTTTCACTATTGGGGAGGCGGCGCGGCCGGAACGTCCTTCCCGTCCGCCCCCTTGTGCACTTCTTGCCCCTGGTAGGTAATCTTCACCTTGGAGCCGAACTTCTTGTAGTCCTCGTACTTGATGATTTCGCGGATGTGCACGTCGCCGGTTGAAAAATGCAGAACGTCGTCGGCGCGAGTGAAGGAAGGAAACCAATAGAGCCCGTCCACCTGCTGCCGCCAGGTCGTGAACTTGGGGAAAAGATTCTCGCCGTTCTTCTTGCGGATGTCAGGCACCGCCTTGCCGTAGGTCTTCACGATCTGAAAGTCGTGGTCGTCCACCCAGATGCGCCCCTGGAAATAGCGCTTCTTGCCCTCGAATTTCTTGGGAGCCATGTCGAAGACATAGCAATGCAGTTCGTCTTCCTGCTGCTGCCCGACATAAAGAACGTTGTACTCTGGAGTCTCGTCGGCGGTCAGCACGAACGGCTGCAAATGCCGCATGTCGTCCAGATCCTCTTCGCTCATCGAAATGCCGCCGTTTTCGAGCGTGGAAGGGGGCGCGAACACAACGTTTTCCATGCGGGCGCCCTGGTCATTGAACACCACGTCGTAGACTTCCTGGTATTCCCCGGTGGCGGTGCTGCCGTCGAGCGTTCTCACGGTTATCGATTGCCGGTACGTGTATTGCTCGCGGGCGATCTTGAAGGCTCCTTCCTTGGCCGCGAAACGCTGAATGATCTCGTCCACCGTGATTCCTTGGGGCTGGGCGGTATCGAGCGGGCCCTCCTGGGCAATCGCCGGGGATGGCAATGAGCCATAGAGGGCAAAGGCCATCGCCAATGCCAGCCAGAATCGCAGCGTGAATTTCATAAGGATTACTGTAGCAAAGCCTGCCAGGAAAGGTCGGTCCCCGCGCCGTCCTCCGCGCCGGAGTCTTCTCCGCTCAAGAAGGCCCGGCGCAGCAGGGCGGCAACTCTAACACACGGTTAGATTGCTAAGCCGGCCCACAAGTTGCCGGAAAAACGCGAGAATGTGCTTTTTCTCTCCCCAGCCCCCAAACCTGCATTGGGCATATGGTTCAGCCGTTGGAATCAGTTGTAATAAAATGACGCTTTGGTCCGATGCCTTCCACCCCCCACGTCGAAGCTTCTGAAGTATTTCCCAACCTGCAGCAGGAGGTTGCCCGTATCTCCGCTCTACCCGAGGTTCGCGCCGCGTTTGGCTGGCTGCGCACGCAAGAGCCGCAATTCGCCCAGTGGCAATTGGATATGGCGCGCATCCCGGCCCCTCCCTTCGGCGAGGCCGCCCGCGGAGCGTGGCTGCGGGAGCGCTTCTCCGAACTGGATCTTGAAGGCGTATCGACCGACGACGTGGGGAACGTGTTCGGCCTGCGCCCCGGCAGCGGCGGTCCCTGCATCGCGCTGAGCGCACACCTCGACACGGTCTTTCCCGCCGGCACGCCGCTGAACCTGCGGCAGCAGGGAACCCGGCTCTACGGACCCGGCGTGTCCGACAACGGCGCCGGCATGACCGCGCTTCTGGCGGTGGTCGTCGCGCTGCGCAAGGCGCGCGTGCAGCA
>PKYX01000129.1 GCA_003132825.1 Acidobacteriaceae bacterium | reverse complement strand
GGTCTTTCAGGCGGGATTCCTCAAAGTGGATTCCGACCAGGCGTTCGAGACAGCGCAAAAACACGGTGGCGACAAGCTCCTACAAAAGAATCCGGATACTCCCGTGCTGTACCTGCTCGATTGGAGCGTTCCGACGAGCGCGCTGGTCTGGCACGTGTTCTACGGCCCCAGCCGAGATGACGCCAAGCTGAAAGTTGACGTCAACGCTACTACTGGCGAGTTCATCGGCGTAGAAAAGTAGTGGCGGCGGTCCGGGCGTCACGGGAATCCTTGGGCAGTCGGAGGATCATTGGTCCGACTTCGAAGAGCTGACCGTTCGGATCAACTCCATGAATCCCGCCGCGATTCCGAGGATCAGTCCCGCCAGAAATAGCCACTTGGTGTGCAGCCAGCGGTCTAGCGCTGCCCCGATCAGCCATCCCACAACGGTCGCCGCAGGAAAAATGACCGCCAACTCGCTGTACTTGGCGATCTGCAGGAAGGGATTCGGCTTCTTCGAAGGATCGTAGGGCATGGAGTGCAACTCCGCTGCTCGTTCGCCGTGCGCCGCTGGCGTTCGCCAGATCGTCCGGATCTGGGGCTCGAGCCAATGACCCATCGCTCTTAGCGCATCAAGCTGGCCACCGGCGAGCTTTGCACGATGCCCAAAGACCAGTTCACGGCGCGAATGAACTGCTCGGGGAGAATCCCGATGTAGACCGTCGCGAATGCGGTGACACCCAAAGCCACTCCCATACCCAGGCTGATGGGGAGACGCGTCTTGTCCGCGGCGTCGCGCATGAACATCGCATTCGCGATCCGCATGTAGTAGTACAAGCCGAACACAGCATAGAAGACGGCCAACGAAGCCAATCCATAGTGCCCGGTTTCAATCAGGCTGAGAAAAATGAAGTATTTTCCGTAAAAGCCCGCCAGCGGCGGGATGCCCGCCAGCGAGAGCAGGAAAATCAGCATCAGGACGGCCTCGGTCGGGGCCCGGGAGAACAGGCCGGCGATGTCGTCAATCTCATCGCCAATCACGTTGCGCTGCCGCAGCGAGGCGATCACGGCAAACGCCCCCAGGTTCATGAAGGTGTAAACCAGGAGATAGAGCAGGATCCCTTTCACGCCATCGGCAGAAGCGGATCGCTTGTCTCCGGCAATCAGGCCCAAAAGCATGTAGCCGACGTGGGCGATCGAGGAATAGGCCAGCAGACGCTTGAGATTGCTCTGGGTCAGCGCGGCCAAATTGGCTCCCGTCATCGTGGCGATCGAAACAAATATCAGAACCGGCACGTAGACCGAGCGCAGGGCGGGAAAACCAAACAGGAAAATTCGCAGCAGCATGGCCCAGGCCGCCGCCTTCACCGCCACCGACATGAATCCGGCGACGCTCGTCGGAGCCCCTTCATAGGCATCAGGCGCCCACTGATGGAACGGGATGGCGGCAACCTTGAATAGCAGGCCGACGGAGGTAGTCAGAACGGCGAGAACGGTCACCGGGTCGGCGCGCTCCGGGTGCGCGGCAAAATCCTGTGCGAGCCGCGGGCCGATCACCAGAAGGTTCGTACTGCCGGTCAGGCCATACAGCAGCGACAATCCGTAGGCAAATATTCCCGAAGAAAACGCTCCCAGCAGCAAATATTTCAGCGCGGCCTCGTTCGAGCGGCGATCGTTGCGCAGGAAGCCGACCAGCACGTAGGTCGAGATGGCCATCAGTTCCAGGCCGATGAAGATGAGTACGATATCAAAGCCCGACGCCATGCACATCATGCCCACGACGGAAAACAGAATGAGAGCGTAGAACTCGCCATGGTGTTCGCGTTCGACTTCGAGGTAACGCACCGAAACTAGAATGGTAATGGCAGCCGCCGCCAAGAATAGATAGAAGAAATAAATGGCGAAGTGGTCCATGATCATGGAGTTCATGAACGCCCATTCCAAGCGGCCGCCGCTCGCCTCGACCGCGGCCTGTGCAGGCTGAACGCGGAGCACCAGGCTGGCGGCTGAAAACAACACCCCCACAAACGCGGTCGCCGCGTCCACCCACTTCCATTCCGGGGGCAGCATCAGATCAATCAGCAGGATGCCGAGCGCGAACAGGGTCAGCAGAATCATCGGCAGCGACAGCAGGTAGTCGGTGCCGCTAAACGACGATGGCAGGTTGACGAGCACTTATCTGCTCCCCCTCCCGCCGGCGGAGGCCACCGGCACCGCGACCATGGCTTGGGGAACCGGGCCGGCAGGCTCGGCCGACGCATTGACGGCGCCGCCCGATCGCGGGTACCCCGGGCGCACCGTCTGCACGATCTGGTTGACCGGTTGCTCCAGGATTTCAAAGAACGGCTTGGGGTAGAGGCCAATCCAGAACGCCATGATGAGCAGCGGCGCAAAGGTCAGCACTTCGCGCGGCGTCAGGTCGTGCAATTTTTCATTCTTGGGGTTGGTCACCGGCCCGAAAAACACGCGCTGATACAGCCACAGCAGGTACGCCGCGGCCAGAATCACGCCCGGGACGGCCCACGCCGCCCACCGCCAGTTTTCCATGAACGTGCCTTGCAGAATCGCAAATTCGCCGACAAACCCGTTCAGCAACGGCAGTCCCATCGACGAGAGAAACATGATCATGGTGATGGTGGCATAGAGCGGCATGACGTTCGAAATGCCGCCGTATTCGGAAATCTCTCGAGTGTGGCGCCTCTCATAGAGGATGCCGACGATCAAGAACAGCGCGCCGGTGGAAATGCCGTGATTGATTTGCTGCAAGACCGAGCCGCTCAAGCCGAGCGGCGTTAAGGCAAAAATTCCCAGAGTGCAGAATCCGAGATGGCTGACCGAAGAGTAGGCGACCAGTTTTTTCATGTCCTTCTGCATGAGCGAAACCAATGCGCCATAGAGGATGCCGACGATCGAGAGGAAGATCATCCAGCCGCGGACTTTGGGATGCATGACGACATCCGGAAAAAATGGAAGCGCGAAACGAATAAATCCGTAGGTTCCCATCTTCAATAAAACACCGGCCAGGATGACGGAGCCGGCCGTCGGTGCCTCCACGTGCGCATCCGGGAGCCAAGTGTGGAATGGGAACATCGGCACTTTGATGGCGAAGGCGGCAAAAAATGCCAGGAACAAGAAGATCGCAATGGTTGGACCGTAGGCCGGATCATGGAAAATCCTGGGCGCGGTCTGATAGAAGGCCTGAATGCTGAAGGTGTAAACGCCGGTCTGGCGGAAGTTGTAGAAGTACAGGAACAGGACGGAAAGCAGCATCAGCACCGAGCCCAGCAAGGTGTACAGGAAAAACTTGATGGCAGCGTAGAGCTTGCGCGGGCCGCCCCAGATGCCAATCAAAAGATACATGGGCACCAGCATGGCTTCCCAGAACATGAAGAACAGGAAGAAATCGAGCGCCATGAACACGCCCAGCATGCCGGTCTGCAGCACCAGAAACCAGATGTAGTATTCCTTGACGCGATTCTCAATCGCCGACCATGAGNNCCGATGGATGGAATCCAGTTGTTCGGTGAGCCTTCGATGAACTTGAACCCGGGCTGGAAACGCTGATCCCAAAACCACGGCACCAGGGGCAGAGAGACCAGAAGTCCGGCCAAGGCAAAAATATTGGCAACCCAGCGGATGGCGTCCTTCTTCTCATGGGGAATAAAAATGAGCAGCAGGGCGCCCAACAACGGCGTGAACAGAATGATGGAGAGAATGTGACTTTGCATAAGTTCTCGGCGGTCGGGACCTCCCTAGCGAAGCCTCGTCCGCGCTGTTCCTTGTCTCAGTACCATACGAATCAGTGCCATACGAAATAGAACATGAACCCGACCAGTCCGGCGACCATCACCAGCGCGTACCACTGCACCAGCCCCCACTGCAACATACGCGCGGGGTAAGAAAGTATTCGCGCCACGTTGGCCGGACCATTGACTCCAATGCCGTCAATAATCCACTTGTCCCACCAACTGGAAAACCTGCCCAGCGCGCGCGTGAGCCAGCCCGCATCGTTCACCACGGCATCAATCACGTGGCGATCAAACCACGAAGAAGCCTCGCCGAGGCCCAGCACGCCCAAGCGAATCGGGCCCACCTTCCGGCGGCCGGTGAAGGCGTAGTCGTAGCCTTCGTCAACGTAATACTTGTTGTAAAGCAGGTGATAGAGCGGAGGGACTTTCGCCGCGATCGGTTCCACGTAGCCTTTGCCGGCGTCGCGATACGCTTGCCATGCCATGCCCCATCCGATGACCGCCGCCGCCAGGGAAAGACCCATGAGGACATATTCCGTTGGGCTGGTATGCTCCTGTTCCCGTTCGCCGGCTGCCAGTTGCCCGGCTTTGCCCTCCCGCGCGAAGACGTGGGCTTCGCTTGCAAAAACAGGTTGCAGGAACTTCTCAAACCGGGCCGACCCCCCCAGACTATGCGGCCAACTCAACCATCCCGCGAACAGCGCACACAGCGCCAGAATAATCAGTGGGATGGTCATCGATTTCGGCGACTCATGCACGTGATGTTCGACCTCATGGCTCATCCGCGCGCTGCCATGAAAAGTCAGGAACATCAAGCGGAACATATAGAAGGCAGTCATGAGCGCGGTTGCGAAACCGATCAGCCAGAGCAGACGGTAGGCATCCCACTCTTTAGTCCAGGTCTGCCATAGGATTTCGTCTTTGGAAAAGAACCCCGCGAAGGGAAATATGCCCGTGATCGCCAGCGTCGCAATGAACATCGTCCAATGGGTAATGGGAATGCGCCGGTGCAGATCGCCCATGTTGCGCATGTCCTGCTCTCCGCTCATGGCGTGAATCACCGAGCCCGATCCCAAAAACAGCAGCGCCTTGAAAAAGGCGTGGGTAAATACGTGAAAGACTCCGGCGGCGAACGCTCCCACGCCCAATGCCAAAAACATATAGCCCAATTGGGAAACGGTCGAGTAGGCCAGCACGCGCTTGATGTCGTTCTGCACCAGACCGATGGAGGCCGCGAAAATAGCGGTCAGCGCGCCGATGATCGCCATCGTCTTCATGGTAGTCGGCGCCAGCACGAACAGGGCATTCGAGCGCGCCACCATATACACCCCGGCGGTGACCATCGTGGCAGCGTGGATGAGCGCGGAAACCGGAGTAGGACCCTCCATGGCGTCCGGCAGCCAGATGTACAGTGGCAACTGGGCCGATTTTCCGCAGGCACCGACGAACAAGAGCAAAGTGGCGGCCGTGATGATGGGATCTCCGATGGCAAAACTTCCGCTGCGGGCCAGGTGCGTCACCGCGGTGAACTGAATCGATCCGAAATACCAGGCGATGGTAAACATCCCCAGCAGGAAGCCGGCATCGCCGATGCGATTCACGATGAATGCCTTGTTTGCGGCATCACTGGCCGACTTGCGGTGGAAATAGAAACCGATCAGCAGATACGAACACAGGCCCACACCCTCCCAGCCCACAAACAGCAAGGCATAGTTATTGGCCAGGATCAAGGTCAGCATGGAGAACATGAACAGGTTCAAGTACCCGAAAAAGCGATAGTACCCGCCCTCGTGCGCCATGTAGCCGGTCGAATAAACGTGGATCAGCATGCCGACGCCGGTGACAAATAGCAGCCAGATGCTCGAGAGCGGATCGAGCAGAAAGCCCACATCGGCATGGAAGGCGCCAAGCCTGCCATCGTGCTGGACGTAGTTCAGGTTGGCGGTGTCGGTTCCGAGCCAGGTGTAAAGGACTTTCTCGTAGGGGTGAGGACCGTTGAGCGTGGTCCAGTCTGTGTACTGCCAAACCGCACCACAAGCGAACACGAAGGCCAGAACGGCTGCACCGACACAAACTGCGTTGACCGTCGCCTTCTGCAGCTTGCGGCCGAAAAATAACATCAGCGCCGCCCCGAAGGCCGGCAGCAGAGGGATGAGCCAGATATGGGTTAGAAATAGCATGTGCGGTCGTCAGTCAGGGTCTTCGGTCCTCGGTCGTCAGCTCAATCGGCGGTCACTCCAAGTCGTCTCCGCCCCTACCATTTCATCAAATCCATTTCGTCCACGTTCACCGTCTCCTTGTTGCGGAAGAAGGCGATCAGAATTCCGAGGCCCACCGCGGCTTCCGCGGCGGCATCGGTAATCACAAAAATGGCGAACACCTGGCCATGCACGCCCCACAACCGCGAGAACGCCACCAGGTTCAAGTTCACGGCGTTCAGGATCAACTCAATCGACATCAGTACGATAACTACGTTGCGCCGCGTCAACACCCCGATGACGCCCAGGATGAAAAGCGCGGCAGCCACGACCAGATAGTGCAAGGTGCTGATGGAAGTCATAAAATCAGTTCTCAGTTCTCAGTTTTCACGGCTAGGTTCGCCGCCGAGTGGTTCCCTCGAGCTAAATGCGCTTCTTTGCCATCACCACCGCTCCGATAATTGCGACCAGGAGCAAGAGCGAGGCGATTTCGAAGCTGAACATGTAATTGCCATACAGCAGTACGGCCACGCTCTGCGTGTTCGATTGTTCCGGCAACTGCAGAACACGCTGCGGAAACAGCCCCTGGCCTTTCACATAGGTCGCGAGGAACAATCCGCTGAGGGCCGCCGCCGCCAGAACTCCCGCCACCCACTGATGATTGAACTGAGCTTCCTTCTCCGCGTGTTCCAGGTTGACCAGCATGATCACGAACAGGAACAGCACCATAATGCCGCCGGCATAAAGAATGATCTGTACACCTGCGACGAAGGGGGCATAGAGCATCAGGTACAGTCCAGCCAACGCCAGCAGCGTGAGGATCAGCGCCAGCGCCGAGTGCACTGCATTCTTGCGGGTGATGACCAGAACGCCGCCGAGCACGGCCAGCCCCGAAAGCAGATAGAAGAAGAAAGTTGTGGCTACTGGCTCCATAATCCTCGCTGCGAACCCCGTCCCAACCGTCATCGGGTGGGCGTCTCGCCCCGCCTGAAAGCCGGCCGCGTACAGAACCGCCGGCATGACTTTGGCCTTACAAGAACACTCCCGCGATCGCGGTCAACACCAAAACGCCGATCCCGATCGGCAACAGCACTTTCCATCCCACGCTCATGAGCTGGTCAAAGCGGTAACGAGGAAACGTTCCGCGATACCAGATATAGAGGTACATAAAGCCCGCCACCTTGGCGGTGAACCAAAAGATATCCTGCACGCGGTCGCGCACCGGGGGGACGAATAAAAGCAGCCCGATGACGGCCAGCATCAACCCGAATCCCGCCAGACCCGCCGTCTGGATGCGAAAGGAGGGATGCTTGGGCATACGTCGCGTGCTGTAAAAGCACATCCCCGCCAGGAACAGGAAGACGAGGCCGGGGATCAGAGAAAATACCAGGTCCCATGGGTCTCCGCTCAACCAATCGGAAAAAGGACGCAACCAACCTCCCAGCCACAGGGTCACAGCGATCGACGACACGGCGATCATGGCCGAGTACTCCGCCAAGAAGAACAGTGACCAACGGAATCCGCTGTACTNNTGGCCACGGCGAAGATGAAGAAGGCAATCAGCCCCAGAGGGAAAAACTTGAACACGAACCAAACGTGTTGCGCCTCTTGGGCCTGCACGATGCCGATCATGCTCAGCGTGCCGGTGCCGGTCGGATTCAGACTGGTCATCAGTACCGCCGAGACCACGGCCAATCCCATGGCGATTTCGTAGGAAACCATCTGGGCGCTCGAGCGCAGGGCGCCCATCAGCGGATAATGGGAGTTCGACGCCCACCCTGCCATCACCACGCCCAGCACACTCAGCGAGGAAACTCCGAGCATGAACAGGACCCCAATGTTCATGTCGGTAACGGCGTGAGTCGGTCCAAACGGGACCACGATAAACACGGTGAAAGCAGTAATCACCACAAACAGCGGCGCCATCCAGAAGACCCATCGGTCGGCCGCCGTCGGCGTAATGTCTTCCTTGATCAGCAGCTTGAGCGCATCGGCAATGGGCTGCAGCAAGCCGTGCGGTCCTACCCGCATGGGGCCAAGGCGAACCTGCATGTGGGCCAGGATCTTGCGCTCCAGCCAGTTCATGGCAATGACCGCCACTGACAAGCCGAGAAAGATCAGCAGGATGTAAACGAGAGTCCAGACCACGCTGGCCGAGATGCTTCCGGCTTCCCCCGGCGTCCTGCTCCCGCTGACCAGATAGGCCTTGATGGCATCGAGCATCAGCGATCCACCTCGCCCAGAACAATGTCGAGCGTGCCAATCACGGCGATGACATCGGCGACCAAGTGCCCGCGCACCATCAGCTCGAGCGCCTGCAAATTCACAAACGAAGGCGGACGCACCCGCACGCGATACGGCTGTGTGGAACCGTCACTAACGATGAAGTATCCTAGTTCGCCTTTGGGGGCCTCAATCGAGTGGTAGATTTCGCCCACCGGCGGCTTCATCACTTTCGGGACTTTGGCCATGATCGGGCCGTCGGGAATCTTGCCGACCGCCTGCTCGATAATACGCAGCGACTGCCGCATCTCCTGCATGCGAACCAGATACCGGTCGTAGGTGTCTCCGTTCTCGCAGGTAGGGATTTCAAAGTCAAATTCCGAATACGCAGCGTAGGGCTGCGCCTTGCGTAGATCCCACTTCACGCCGCTGGCCCGTAACACCGGGCCGGTCACACCCAACGCAATGCAGTCTTTCGCCGAAATCGCGCCCACGCCCTTGGTCCGTTCCACCCAGATGCGGTTGGTGGTCAGAAGTTCCTCGTACTCATCAATCTTCGGAGTAACGAACTTGTGGAACTTTTTTACATCGTCTTCAAAGCCATCATAGGTCTCATAGAGGCAACCGCCGATTCGGAAAGCGTGGGTGGTTAGGCGCGCTCCACAATATTTCTCGAAAATCTTGAGGATCTCTTCCCGATCGCGGAAGGTGTAGAACAGCGGCGTGATGGCGCCGATATCGAGCGCGTGCGTTCCCAGCCAAAGCATGTGACTCGCCAGCCGGTTGAGCTCGGTCAGAATGACGCGGATGTAGTTGGCTCGCGGCGGGGCTTGTACATTCAGCAGCTTCTCCACCGTTTCGCAGTAGCCCAATCCGTTCGAGACCGCGGCGACGTAGTCCATGCGATCCACATAGGGATTGAACATGGAGTAGGTGCGGTGCTCGGCGATTTTCTCCACCCCGCGATGGAGATACCCGATCACGCATTCGGTGCCGAGAACCTTCTCGCCGTCGAGCTTGAGGATCACACGCAACACACCATGGGTGGCGGGATGCTGCGGGCCCATATTGATGACCAGCTCGTTGCTGTCGAGATACGTTTTGGCGGGCTCGCCGAGTTCAAGGTGCGAGAGGCGGCTCGGATCGGTCGTCATCTGATCGGTCATAGGTGANNTCGGGCAGCAGAATTCGCTTTAGGTCGGGATGGCCCTCGAAGCCGATCCCGAACATGTCGTAGACCTCGCGTTCCAGCCAGTTGGCCGCCGGCCAGATGGAAACCACGCTCGACACGCTTTCGCCGTCCGCGATCATGGTTTTCACCCGGATGCGCTCATTGCGGGCGAACGAATACAGAATCCAGATCACCTCGAACTGTTTTTCGCGCTGCGGATAGTGCGCCGCCGTCACATCCACTAAGTAGTCGAATTGCTCTTCGTCGCACAGCACCCGCAACAACTCGGCGGCGATCGAGGAATCGGCAACCATGCTGTTCTGGCCGAGATAGGTGGTGGCCGCGATGCCGGATCCGTGGCGCTGCGTCAGCCGAGTGACCATCGGAGAGTCCCAGGGTACCGTGGCCGGCCCGGGCGGCTTCGCGGGCGCAGCCGGCGCGTGACCGGAAGGTGGGGGCTGCGCAGGGACCGCCGCGGTTGTGGCCGGAGTGGAAGCGCGGACAACTCCCGATGCCGGGGTCTGCTCAGGGTCGGACTGGGGCGAAGGCGACTTGGGTTCGTCCGGCATAGCTGCGAGGGAGAAGCCCCCGACGCACGGGTGCTTTTAAGGACCTTAACTTCTAACAGTCTACTGACACCGTGTCAACGGCGGGCACCTGGGCTTTTGGCCATCCTCAACGGGCACCTGCCTGGTGGCCCTCGATCAGGTCGCGGATGCGTCGCGCGTCGGCTTTGTGATGACCATGGCTGGTCAGCGGATCGGTCCCAGCGGACGATTCGATGATGATATTGGACCAAATCATGCCGGTCGCAATGTGCACCGACGCGACTTGCGGGAGGGCGATGCTTTCCTCATTGCTCCCAAAAAGACGGGGCTTGACCCGGCTGACGCGCTGCGGGCTGACTTCAATGCGGGTGGGGAAAAACAGATTTCCCCGGGTCCATCGGCTCGCGACAAAGACTTCGGTAGCGGGGACGGTGTCAACCATAGACGAAGCTAAACCCACTCCAACGCGCCTTTTTTCCAGACCCAGACGTAGCCCACCACCAGGATGAGCAGGAAAATAAGCATCTCCAGCAAACCGAACTTTCCCAAGGCTCTGAACTTCACCGCCCAGGGAAACAGGAAGATGGTCTCCACATCGAAGACCACAAAGAGGATAGCGACAATGTAGTAACGAACCGTATAACGTCCGCGGGAGCCGCCCACCGGATCGATGCCGCATTCGTACGGCATCAGTTTCTCTTTCCCGGGATTATCGGGACGGACGAGCTTGGCGAGCAGCAGCGGCAGGGGAATCATGACCCCTACGACGGCAATGAAGAGGAAGATGGGTACGTAATTTTGCGGCATGCGTTTTTCCGTCTCGGCCCGGTCGTACTTCCCGCGGAAACTAATAGTACAGCCCCGCGCGCGCGGCTTCAAGGCAAGGATGGTCGCGCTCGTTGCCCGCCCGAGTCGTTCGCGACCGGCCCCGACGGTCCGCTCTTAAGTCTTGGTTCAGATACCACCGTTACCGGGTGGGCGCACCGGCCGGCTGGTGCAGGGCCTTGGTGTAGTCGTCCGCCGAGGTGAGATAGCAGGGCAGGGGCGAGTGCCGCTTCTGCAAGTCGGAGAGCGGGGAATCTGGCGAATACTTGAAATTGAGCGGACTGCCATCCCGATCGGAGGTCATCATTCGAAACAGCGTCTCGTCGCAGCTAGGATCGCGCACAGCGCGCACCTCGTGCACGATGGAATAGTCAAACCCATACTCGGAAAGTCGCGGCTGATAGGGCAGAAAACCGTACACGAGTTTGACCAGGCTCAGTTCGCCCGGGCTGAACTCTTTTTCGGCGATGAAGACCTCCTGGTTCGCAAAAAACGACGAACGCGGGTGGGCCCAGACTAGCGCAACCAGCCTCACCCTCATCGACCCCTTCTTGACCTCTCGCCAGTGAAGGCCGCCTTCGACATTTTGCGGCGCTAGAGTCGCGGCAATCGCGACCAGCACAACCGCGGCGAGACTGCAGGAAAGCCAAGATTTCACCGCTCGCATGCCATGCCCTCCGAAAGACTCCGGCTTCTGTAGGATGCACCCAACCTGCGGGGGGTTTTTGCACAGTAGTACCGCCAACTTGTTCGACGGTTGCGGCCGGCCGGGTCGAAAAGCCAGGGGGGCAGTTGGAGTCGATCGCTGATCCGCATGCCGGAAGCAGAGCCAGGGCGGGTTGTTTATAATCGCTGTCTTGATTTCGGTCCGTGAAAGGACTTCTTGGGCCTCGACGAAAACATCTACAAATTGCGCCTCGAGAAGCTGCAGCAGATCGCATCGCTCGGACAGCCGCCCTATCCGCGCAAATATGATTTCACCCATGCCATTCCACAGGTGGTAGAGGACTACTCGGGGAAGACGGCCGAGCAATTGGCCGATCCCCGCGTCAACCTACGGATCGCTGGCCGTATCATGGCCATCCGGCTGATGGGCAAGGCGGGGTTTGCCCACTTGCAACAGGGCGGCAAGCAGCTGCAGATTTACGTAAAGAAAGACGCCGTCGGTGACAGAGGATTCGAACTTTACAAGTTACTCGATCTCGGGGACCACATTGGGGTGACTGGCTATCTGTTCCGCACCCGCACCGGCGAGCTGAGCGTCCACGTGGAAGAACTTACGTTCCTGTCTAAAGATCTGCTGCCCCTGCCCGAGAAGTGGCACGGGCTCACCGACGTCGAATTGCGCTACCGGCAGCGCTACCTCGATCTAACCATGAACCCGGAGGTGCGCGCAGTTTTCCTCAAGCGCAGCCTGCTGGTGCGGTCCATGCGGCGCTTCATGGACTCGCATGAATTCGTCGAAGTGGAAACGCCCATGATGCAATCGATTGCCGGCGGAGCCGTGGCGCGGCCGTTCGTGACCCATCATAACGCGCTCGACATTGACCTTTTTCTGCGCATCGCGCCGGAGTTGTATCTCAAGCGGCTGCTGGTCGGGGGATTCGATCGGGTCTACGAGATCAATCGCAATTTTCGCAACGAGGGCATCTCGACCCGGCACAACCCCGAGTTCACCATG
>PKYX01000466.1 GCA_003132825.1 Acidobacteriaceae bacterium | reverse complement strand
GGAACTTCCAGGTGGATCAGAGGGGGATGCGCCTGCGAAGGCCTGGCGTGCAAACCGCATTCTGTCTTCTGGAACCCGGACCAGCGGCCGGCCCTCGGATCTTCTCCCGGATTGACGGCCCGAGTGCAGTGGGTGCATCCGATGCTTGGATAGTTGCGATCATGCAGCACATTGTAGGGAACTTTATGCCGGCGGATATAAGTCCAGACCTGCTCGGAAGTCCAATCGGCAAGGGGGTTGACCTTGACCAGCTGAAACTTCTCATCCCACTCCACCTTGTGGGCGTTGGCCCGGACCGAGGTCTGGTCCCGGCGGATTGAGGTGATCCAGGCCCGCAGTTCCGACAACTTTTTCCGCAGGGGCTCGACTTTGCGAATGCTGCAGCAGAGGTCGGGATTGCGGCTCCATAATGCCGGGCCATAGGCGTGATCCTGCTCTTCCGGCGTCAAAGCGGGGTAGATTCTTTCCACCTTGACCCCATAATGCCGCTCGACTCGGTCGATTAAATCGTAGGTCTCGGGGAAAAGGAACTCGGTATCGCCGATGAAAATATTCATGGCGGGATTGACCCGGGTGGCAATGTCAATCAGCACTAGACCCTCGGCGCCGAAGGCCGAGGCCATGGCTACCTCGTTTTTGAAGGTGGAAAAAGCCCAGCGCAAAGTTTCCTCCGGCTTCCACCGCTCCGACAACGTCTGCACGTGCTCCAGGGTGTCCTTCACTCGGATTGCTCCTCAGGGCCCGCTTGTGCGGGAGATTCGGATAACAATGGGACAAAATCGCTGCTCTCGGCCGGCGCGGTCCAGCCCAACTGTTGGCGCAGTGACCGATGGCTGGCGAAGCGCACCACTTCTCCGACCACCAGCAGCGTGGGCGCCGGCAGGCGGGAAGCCTCGGAAAGGCCTTCGAGGGTGGTGCAATATACTTTTTCCTCGGCGGATGTGGCCTGCGAAATAATGGCGCAGGGAGTGGATCCCGCCAGACCCGCCGCCAGCAGCCGGCGTTCGGTCGCCGCATAGTGATAGCCGGGCATATAAACCACCACCGTCGCCCCCGGCGGCAAAGCAGATGGCCAGTCAAGGGGCCCCGCCGTCTCCGACTGATGGCCGGTAAGCACGACCAGGGTGGAAGAAACTTGCCGGTGGGTGAGCGGGATCTGGGCGGCGGCGGCGGCGGCCAGAGCGGCGGTCACGCCGGGCACGATTTCGACTTCTATGCCGGCCTGACGCAGGGTCTCGATCTCCTCCCCGCCGCGGCCGAAGACCAGCGGATCTCCGCCTTTCAGCCGGACGACCTTGAGACCGAGCAGCGCGAACTGAACCAGAAGCGCGTTGATTTCTTCCTGGCGGATGCCCTTTTGGGCGCAGCGTTTGCCGACGCGGTGAAGCTGTGTGGTCTTCGGCACCAGAGCCAGAATCTCGGGGCTGATGAGTTCGTCGTGCAGCACAACGTCGGCCGTCTTCAGCACCCGCAGTGCTTTCAGCGTGAGCAGCTCCGGATCGCCCGGTCCCGCCCCCACCAGAAATACTTTGCCCCTCATGAGAGCCCTTCCTTGCCAAGCGCTGCCGCGAAGGCTTCGCGGCTGGCGAGCTCGTGGAGAAGTTTTCGCCGATCTTCCGGCTTCAGGTCGCGAGAAAAAATCTGCTGGCGCGATCTGCCCAATTGCTCGACCCATTCGGCATACTCCGGTCCGAATTGCTCTTCGAGTTCACGGCGTAGGCGCTGGGCTAAGGCGGGGCTCAGTCCGCCGGTCGAAATCGCGAACTGCAGCGCACCGCGGCGCACGACCGCCGGGTAGTAGAAATCGCAGCGCTCAGGATCATCCACGGCGTTGCACAGGACACCGCGCCGCCGAGCCTCGCGGAAAACCGTCTCGTTCACCGCACTCGACGAGGTCGCAGCAATCACCAGGAACCGGCCGTCGAGATCGGCCGGCTCGAAGCTTCGCTGCTGCCAGGTGATCTTTCCCGCAAGGGCCCAGCCGGAAACCGCAGCGTTGGCTTGCGGCGCAACCACGCCGACTCTCGCTCCCGCCTCGAGCAGCCCGGGAATCTTTGACTCCGCCAGGCTGCCTGCCCCCACGACCAGGCAGCTGCGGGCGTCAAGTTTGACAAACATGGCGAACAAGCTGGGAGCCGGGCTCGGTTGGGCATGGCTGGGCTGGACAGAACTCGGCTGGACATGATTCGGCTGGACACGATTCGGCCGATCGCTTTTCTCCGAACCCTCCGCCGCTACCGCCGTTCCTGTGGTTTGATTGGCCATAAAAAAAACACCGCCAGATGCTTCGTCTGGCGGTGGGTATGATTGCTGTTTTTGACTTGATGTTTCTTAGTTCAGCAGCCTCCCCGCGCCAGACACACACATACAACAACAAGTACAACACTGGCAGCGGCATTGACCCGAGGAATACATTGTCATTTTAAGCCTAAAGTCACGGAAGACACTTGTCAAGATGCTCTTTCCGGGTTGTTAAAGCTCTTTAGAAATGTCCCCTTCTTAGATCGTGGCGAAGAGGCTGCGGATCCATTCTTTTCTTTCTTTTGAGCTCCGACTTTCGAGCTCCGAGGACCTCTACGAATTTACCGCTCGCGGGGATGCGTCTGGCTCCGGACGGGAACGCGAGCTCCCTTCGGGCTGTCCCGCCACTTCCGTGTACGCGGCTAGAATTTGCCGAGCCGAGACCTCCCAAGAGAACTTCTGGGCCTGCTCGTAACAGCGGTGTTTCAGTTTTTCTCGCAGATTCTGGTCGGTCAAAACCCGGTGCAGGGCGCGCATGATCTCAAATACGTTCTCCGGGTTTACCAGAACCGCTGCGTTTCCGACCACCTCGGGCAGCGACGACGTATTGGAGGCCAGCACCGGCGTGCCGTGCGCCATGGCTTCGAGCGGGGGCAGACCGAATCCCTCGTACAGCGAGGGAAACACGAAAATCTTGGCGGCATCGTAAAAAATGCGGAGTATGTCAATGGGAATGAATCCCAAAAACCGCACGTCGTTCTGTACTCCGCCGCGGATGACGGTGCGGCGCAGGTCAGGGTGCTTGGACAGCTCGTCGCCAATGACCACCAGCTTCAGGCCCGGATATTTGCCTTCCTTGTCCAGTTCTGCTTTCAGGGCGGAGAAAGCCTCGATGATCCGCACCACGTTCTTGTGGGGGCTGATCCGTCCGGCGTAGAGCAAAAAGGGGTAATTCACCTGATAACGCTCGGCCAGAAGCTGGCGGTCCGCCTCGGTGGCGTGCCCGTGCAGGAAGCGTTCGTCAATCGCGTTATAGACAACTTCGATGTGTTCCGGAGCAATGCCGAATAGCTTTTCGACCTCGCCCTTGGTGAACTTGGAGACGGCGAAAATGCGCGCCGCTCCTTTCAACACCCGGCGCGTGAGCTGAAAGTGCAGCAAACGCCTCATTCCCGAGCGGCCATTGGTGCTCGACATGTGTTCGAGCACATCATGGACGGTCACGACGTAGGGGCACGGCAGGGCTCGCGGAATTCCGAACAGGTGCGGAATGTGCACCAGGTCGCAGTCGAGGTGCTGCAGGATGGCGCGGCATTGGAGGTAGCCTTTGGCGGTGGTGTCCGGTTCGAGCAGGGGAACCGTCTGGAAATTCGGGGGAAGCGGTCCGATCTCCGCCACCTTCTGCGGAGATCCAATCAGAACATATTCGCTGTCATGATCCAGGCGGCTGAGCGCGCGCACCACGTTGCGAGTGTAGGTGCCGACGCCGAATTCGGTCATCCGTCGAATATCAATGGCCACCTTCACGGGGAAGATTTAACCACAAAGCAGGAGCCTCGCGACACGAAACTCCGAGGGAGTCGAACCAGCCCGCCCTTCGGTCGACGGGTAGGGGCGTCGGGATTGCGGGCGCGGAATGGCAGGGGGCTCGCGAGAGGACTAAGCCCGAACCTCGGCTTGCGCCTTCGCTCTGCGCTCCGGATAGAGTGGAAAGGCCTCCGCCAATTCGACGACCTGCAGGCGGATCCGGTCGAGCACCGCAGGCTGGCTGCGCTGATGCAAGGCCTCGGAAATCCAACGTCCCACCTGCCGCATCTCCGCTTCTTTCATCCCCCGGGTGGTGAGCGCGGGCGTGCCCAGGCGGACTCCGCTCGGCTTCATGGGTGGGTTGGTGTCGAAGGGGATGGCGTTTTTGTTGACGGTGATGCCGGCTTCGCCCAGCGCTTTTTCCGCCTCGCTGCCGAACATGCCTTGGGAGAAAACGTCGATCAGCATCAGATGGGTGTCAGTGCCGCCCGAGACCACGCGGAAACCCTCTCCCCCGAGAGTCTCGGCCAGCGTTTTGGCATTGGCCACGACTTGCCGCGCATATTCGCGGAACTCGGGCTGCATCGCCTCGAGAAAGCACACCGCCTTAGCGGCGATGATGTGCATNNGGTCCGCGCAGTGTCTTGTGGGTCGTCGAAGTCACAATGTGGGCATGAGGAACCGGCGATGGATGTACGCCTCCCGCCACCAGTCCGGCGAAGTGCGCCATGTCGACCAGATAGAGCGCGCCCACTTTGTCCGCGATCTGGCGCATGCGCGCGAAGTCAATGAGGCGCGGATAGGCGCTGCCGCCGCCGATGATCAGTTTGGGGCGTTCCTTCTCGGCGAGTTTTTCGAGGTCGTCATAGTCAATGGTCTCGGTTTCCCGGGTGACCCCGTAAGGCACGATGCGATACGTCTTGCCGGAAAAATTCAGATGATGACCGTGGGTCAAGTGCCCACCGTGCGCCAGATTCAGACCGAGAATGGTGTCGCCCGGCTGGAGCACCGCGGCATAGGCTGCCATGTTCGCCTGCGAGCCGGCATGGGGCTGCACGTTGGCATACTCGGCTGCGAAAAGCTTCTTCGCCCGCTCCCGCGCTAGCTCTTCGACCACGTCGGCAAACCCGCAACCGCCGTAGTAACGTTTGCCGGGATAGCCTTCGGCGTACTTGTTGGTAAACACCGAACCTGCGGCTTCGAGCACGGCTTCGCTCACGAAGTTCTCGGAGGCAATCAGCTCCAGACCCTCGTGCTGGCGGCGGGTTTCGTTGTCGATGGCGAGGGCTATTTCAGGATCGGCTTCGTAGAGGGGGCGTGACATGGCGGTCATTGTCATCCTTAATTTCTCGGTTCTGCGGGTTCCAGTTCTAGTCTTGACGCAGGGGCATCTCGGCCAATTCCAGTTGGCTGATCTTATCCACCCGCCGCTGATGGTGGCCGCCGGTGAAGGCCGTGCTCAGCCAGCGATCGACGATGCTCAGGGCCGAAGTTTCGTCGAGCAGGCGTCCTCCGACCGTCAGGACATTGGCATCGTTGTGCTCGCGGCTGAGCTGCGCTTCCGCCTCGTTGCGTACATTGGCGGCGCGAATTCCCCGCATTTTGTTGGCCGCGATGGCCATCCCGATTCCGGTGCCGCAGACCAGGATGCCGCAATCCGCCCGTTTCCTGGCGACCTGTTCGCCGACCACCCGAGCATAATCAGGATAGTCGACCGATTCCCGAGAATGGGTGCCCAGATCGTCCACGGCGATTCCCCGGCCTGCCAGGTGCTGGCGGATTTTTTCTTTCAGGTCGAAGCCAGCATGATCGGCAGCCAGGGCGATCTTCATGGGGTCATTCTAATCAAGCCCTCGGCATTTCGCACCCAGCATTTCTCGCCGAGAGCTTCGAGGCGATGCGGCCGCTCCCGCGGGAATGCCGATGGCTAAATGCTGTCAAACGCCGTCCGGAAAAACTGCGCCAATTGCCAGCCGTCCATGTATTTGAATGGAGTTTCCCCGGTGGTGTAGTGACCGCAGGGAAGCACCACTACCTTGTGGTCCAGACCGTGACGGGCGAACTCGGCTACGACCTCCTCGGAAAACTCGGGGAGGAAGGTCAGGTCGTACTTGGCATAAATGATGAGCGATTTTCTTGGCCAACGGGAGTACTGCGCGAAGTAGGACATGGGGCTGACGGCGCTCCACAACCCGCGCAGGCGTTCCAGGTCGATCTGCGTTTCCAAACCCCGGCGGATATGGCGGGTCGATTGGCCATGCCACACCACGTCGGCCACATAGGTTGAGGCGTGGTTGAAGGCGGCCACGCGAATCCGCGCATCGTGCGCGGCGGCGAGAAATGCGTAGCAGGACCCGAGGCTGGTTCCGACCACGCCCAGATGCGTATAGCCCTGCTGCTCCAGCCAGTCCAGGCAGCAGCGGACATCGATGACCCCCTGGCGGCTGGCATCGAGCGAGCGCCCGATATTGGCGGAGACCGCATAGTCGGCGCGGTAGACGCCGGCGGGCCGGCGAACGTCGTGGTAAGGCTTGCTCAGTCGCAGCACCGAGATTCCGAGCAGGTTCAGCATCTTGCACAATGAGGTGTAAGCCAGCGCATCGGCATTCCAATGCGGCAGCAGGACCACCGCACGCCGGCCGCGCGCCCCAAACCAGCGCGCGTTCGCCAGGTTATTTTCGGGATAAGGGGTACGGACGGGCGAGGTGAAGCGCAAAAAGTCGGCGTAGGTACCCCGGACCTTCTGTTCCAGCTTGGGGTCGGGAATTTCCCGCGTGCTGCAAACCTGAACCTCGCGTCGTTCCAGACGAAAATCGCCCGGGGTCGCGTAGGAATAGAATTCATCGCTGGCCGCGATAATGCGCTGGTTGTACTCGCGGAGGAACTTCTCCGGATCGGCAGGCACGTAGCCTGGGGCAAAGCCGTTGCGGCAGGGCCAGCCCCGGGCCCAGTCCGTTCCCCATTCGAGAGGCCGCACCACGCGGTTGTTGTCCACCGACGTGAGCCGGCCTTCCCAGTCATACATCCATTGTGCGTAGCGCGAAGGCATGCACTTCGAGGATAGCAAAGGGTCGAAAAACGGTCAGCCGGTGTGCAGCGAAGCGCAGCCCTCGGCATTTGCCCTCGCCAATCGGGGATTGAGCGTATCCCCGGGTAAAGGATGTTGCTGGAGCACGATCGCGGCACGCCGGAGGCGCGAAATGGGGGCGGCGACTTCGGTCGTCTAACTGGCGTATCTCCGGGGTACCCGCTTCGAGATGCCGCACAGGATTTCATAGGGTACGGTGTTGGCCAGCGTGGCATGCTCCTGCGCATCCATGCTGAGGCCATCGAGCGAGCCCAGCAAGATCACTTCGTCGCCGACCGAGATTCCGGGAAGCCCGGTCACGTCAGCCAGGGTCAGATCCATCGAGATGCGTCCGACGATGGGGGCGTAGTATTCGCGCACGATCACCCGTCCCCGCGAAGACAGCGCGCGGTTCAGCCCGTCGGCATAGCCGACCGGCAGGACCGCGATGCGCGCCGGGGCTTTGGTGACGTAGGTACCGCCGTATCCGAGCGCTTGACCGGCGCGCACTTCACGCAGCGACAGGATGCGAGTTTTCCAGGTCAGGACCGGCTTCACCGCCAAGCGCAATGCGCTGCCGCTGACTTCCCTGCCCGCCCGTTCAAAGGGCAGGTAGTAGCCATAGAGGGCCAGTCCAGGCCGCACCATGTTGTATAAGGTCTTGGGGCGTGAGATCACCGCCGACGTATTGGCGGCATGGATCAGCGGCGGCATAAAGCCGGCATTTTGCAAACCCCGCCGCACTTCTTCGAAGTGATTCAGCTGTTCTCCGACCGAGGGTGCGTCCAGCACTTCGGAAGACGCTAGGTGGGTCGCGAGCCCTTCGAGTTCGAGATGCGGGGACAACTTCAGCGCGGCATAGACTTGGGGCAACTCTTCCGCCGTAACCCCCAGCCGTCCCATGCCGGTATCGACTTTCAAGTGGATGGGTTGTTTCCCGAACCCCAGCCTGGCGGCGGCCCGTTCGAGCAATTCGATTTGTCCGGGTTCCCAGACCGTCGGCGTCAGCCGCAGGCGGATGATTTCTTCTTCTTCGCCGCGCCAGAAGCCGGTCATCAATAGAATTCGTCCCTGAATGCCGGCATCCCGCAATGGAATGGCTTCATCGAGCGAAGTTACGCCCTGCCAGCGTGCCCCCTCGTCCTCAAGGGCGCGCGCGCATTCGACGGCGCCGTGGCCNNGCAACGGGATCGCCTCATCGAGCGAAGTCACGCCCAGCCAGCGTGCGCCTTCCGTCTCCAGTGCGCGCGAGCACTCGACCGCGCCGTGGCCGTAGGCGTCGGCCTTTACCACCGCACAGACTTCCACTCCCGGTCCCACCTGCTGCTGTACCACCCGAAAGTTGTGCCGCAGGTCGCTGAGAGAAATCTCGGCCCAGGTGGGGCGGGTGGCCGTGCGCTTCACAATTTCGACGGTGGTGGACACTACCGCGATTATAGCGGGGGCGGCCAGAGAGCCTACGTTACCCCACGTTACCCCGGGGCTACCCCGGCTGCGGCTATCCTCCCGCAAGCACGAAGTTGACCGTCACCTGAGTATCGACTTCCACCGGTTCATCGTTGAGATAGTAGGGCCGGTAGCGCCACTGGCGCACTGCGTCCACCGCCGCCTGGACCAGGGCCGGGGGCCCGCTGATCACCTCGAGGCCCTCGATCCTACCCTGCTTGCTGATGACGGCATGCAGCACCACCGCTCCCTGCACGCGCGCCATCTTGGCCAGGGCGGGATATTCCGGCTGCACCCGGTGAACCAGGTTGCCCTCCATCACGCGGGACACGCGCAGCGGGCGAGCTGCGGGCGGCGGAGGCGGCACGAAGGCGTACCCACCATTGCCGATTGGGTTCAGTACGACAGGCCCGGGGCCCGGATCGTCTGTGTCCCCCGGGAGACCGGAGCCGATACTCGGCGGAGCCACGGGCTCGCCGGGCGAGATGGTCCTCGGAATCCAGCCCGGGGTCATGAGCGGCCGGCTCAAAAAAAGGCTCACCAAGCCCGAGCTCAGAGAGCGAGTCTCGGCCGCCGGCGCGCGCGCAGCCGAGGGGCGCGCCGGAGCCACTAAGGTCGCCATCCATTGCGGTCGCGGCAACCCGGCGGTATAGAAGAGCGGCAGCAGGAGCAGGCTCGCCAAAAGCACAGCCTGCACCGCAAACGAAAGCAGCGTGGTCCAGCCCCGATGGGAACGATTGGCCGAAGAAGAGTCGCACGACGAATCGGCAAACATGGGGTGTCCTCCTTGAGATTGAGTACCGCTATCTCTAAGGACACCAGCGCGGCCCATTCCGGGTTGCACCGGCCACCTGCCATGGCAACAAAAAAAGGCCGCGGGTTACGCGGCCTTGCTGGAACTTTTCCCCGCGACCGGGTGTCGCGGACTTATTTCGCCGGAGTCGCTGGCTTGGCGGTGGCTCCGCTCGCGCCGCTGTGCGGGGCGGCGGTTCGGGCTGCCGGCGGTGCAACTCCAGACTGCACGTTGTACGCCTGGATCACCGCCCGGGTGATGTCGATCGAACCTCCGTTCCAAATCACAGGTCCATCGGGCCACTGCTTCGAGATATCAATCAGCAGGCCAAATCCATTTTCGGCGGCGTATTTCACCAGGACCGGTCCCATCTTCTGCAGGATCCGTTGTCCGATTTCGCTTTGCTGAGTTTGCCCATCGTCGCGAAAGTCCTGCATGGCGCGGTCTAACGCCTTCTGCTTCACGTCGATTTGCCGCACTAAGTTGTCATGCGCCTCGGTGCTGAGCTTGTCGCCTTGCGCCGAGAGCTGCTTTTTCAAGGCATCCAACTCTTCGTTCTCGCCCTTCAGTTGGGTTTCCTTGGGTTCCAGCTTCTTGCTGAGCTCGCCGAAATCGCGCTGGCCCTCGTTGCAGGCGTAAATGGCGCCCTCGACATTGATCACGCCAATCTTGCTCCCAATCACAGGAGCCGCGGCGGGCGCGGAGGCGGCACTCGGAGCTGCGGGGAGGGCATCCGGAGAAGCCCCGGTTTGAGCCAGCGCGGTGACCGAAAGGGCGAACACGCTGGCCGTGAGAAAATGCGCAAGCTTGCTTGTCATGTGGTTAGGTTGAACTCCTTGGAAAATTCTTCCGGGAAACGGTTCTGACTTCCTTCCCAGGTGCTGGGCCGGGCTCCGAGAGCGAACCAAGGCATTCATTCGGGGGTTGGGCTCAATCTCTCTGTCTCAAGGCACCCAACTGGAATGCGTGGCAACCACCCCCTACAACGCCAACTCTCAGGGCCAGGGTGCTATGCATTATAGAAACACTGCGCCTCAGCGTCAAACCGGCCTGGTTGGTTTGACGCATCCCCGGAGCTCAGTCCAGATCCGCCAGGGTCACGAACGTGAATCCGCCGTTCAGGTTGTTCAGCGCGACCACGGTACGAATCTGTCCCGAACTGAAGGTAATTGGGCCGGTGGCCAAAACCGCCTGGGTGGTGCCCGGTTTGGTGAAAAATACGCTGAACACTTCGGTCGTGCTGGTGGTCGGGATGGTCAGGGTCTGATAGCTCGAGACCGCGCCGTAGGCGAGCTCGGGGACTGTCGGTTGGCCGCTGACCAGGCTGCTTCCCGCCGCCACCACGTAAACGTCGGCGGTTCCCATATTGGGCGCGGCATTGACCACCCGAAGCATGGCCGTGTCCGCCGCCGGCGCCGTGTCGTTGTCGGTCAGAACCAGGCCCGAGACGTTCGGCGCGAGACCTTCGACCACGACCGTCGCCTCCCCGCTGCTGGTGCTCGTAACCGACTCGTCCACAATCGGGTTGGAGGTCGAGCCCGCGGGCAGGACCTGCAGATGCCGCGTGCCGGAAACTACGGTGATGTAACCCGTGTTCGCGCCATACGCCAGGCTGGTGAAGACGCTCTTGTCGTCGACGTACACGTCCACGCTCGACACGGTGGGCGATGCCAGCAGCACCCTCAGGTGCGCTTGCCCGCTCCCGCCCCCGCAGGCCACGCTGGTAAGAACCAAACCCAGACCGAACAGTAGAGCCGCGACCCTAGGAAACTGACCTGCCATCTGTATTCCCCCTTGAATCCTTAGGAACGACGTAAATTGTATTGTACGGGCGAGCAAGCAATGGCCGCCATGCCCCGTTCCGGGGACCTACATCCGGCGATTCCAGTTGGCTTGGATGCGCGTTACGACGACATGGCAGTATGGCTCGCTCAAACCAGCATTGGCGATCTAAACACGTCCGCCAGCAAACCCTACGTAAAGAATGCGTCAACCTTTGTAAAAATTTGTCGAGGGAAACGCGGAGTGGCGCGAGCGCAGATCGCTAGCGCGCGTCGTCGCGACGCCGCAGCCAGTCCAAAAACATTTGTTCGATGGGTTTGTCGTAGGTCATCAAGACGTGCCGCACCGTATGACCGCTCACGAAGTGGCAGACTTCTTCCGCCAGATTCTTGGCGTGATCGCCCGCCCGCTCGAGCGACTGGGTCATGAAGATGACCTGGAGGCTGGCTTGCCGTGGGAGGTTTTCAGGGTTTTCGATGTGGCGAAGAAAGATCAGATTGCGCAGGCGGTCCATCTCAGCGTCGGCGCGGAGGACTTCGATGGCCTTACTGACATCGCGGCCAGAAAATGCGGCGCCACAGTCGGTCAACATTTTTTCCAGCAGGGTCGCCATCTGGGTGAGGTCGCGAGTGTCTTCGGAGTCGACGCGGCCGCTGACGGACTGGGCGCTATTGGCGAAGCTGAGCAGAAGGTCGCCGATGCGCTCAACAGCGATCATCACCTTCATGCAGGCGAGCAGTTCGCGCGCTTCCGCGGGGCCGACTTCGGTGATGGCAGTGGTCACCCCGCTGTCGATTTCCATATCGAGGGTGTCGAGTTCGCGTTCCCGCTGACGCAGCGAGTTCAGCAAAGCGGTTGAGCCGGTGGCGATGCCCTCGGCGGCCGCGCCAGCGGCTTCGTGGGCCATGCGGCACGCTTCCACGGTGCGGCGGACGATGTAGTGATGAGCCGATTCAGGATCGGGAATCTTCGTCGCGGTGCTCATAAGGATTTCCGCCGTTCGAGAACGTGGGCGACGCAGAGAACTTTCGGACTCGTCGTCGCGATTCTGTGCGCCGTGGAATGGAATCGCCACCCGCTAAGCATAAGATTTCCGCCAGCGCTTGTGGTTAACAAGCTGTGAATTTTCGCTCATTTCTTGAAATACCGGATCAGCAAAGGCCGGTTAACCATCATTGTCGACCACGAGGGAACAAATGCAAGGGGAATCTCGCGCTTGCCGGTTCTTCCCTTTTTCCTCGGAAAATCAACTCCGGGGGCGAAGCTCGTTTGCGGGCCGCCGGGCTTTGCCCGGGCTCGACAGCCGAGGCGGCTGTCGCTACGCGAGTGCTGCAGTGGGGAGGGTGAACAGGAAAGTGCTGCCGTGGTTGAGTTCGCTTTCGGCGCGGATGGAGCCGCCGTGGGCGAGCATGATGTGTTTGGCGATCGCGAGGCCTAAGCCGGTGCCACCGGATTCGCGGGAGCGGGCTTTATCGACGCGATAGAAGCGTTCGAACAGGCGCGGGAGGTGCTCGGAGGCAATGCCACCGCCGAAGTCCTGGACGAAGAATTCCACGGCGTGGGGAACGGCGCGGGTTCCCAGGACGATACGTCCGCCGGAAGCGCCATACTTTAGTGCGTTGTCAATCAGATTGGAAAAAACCTGGTGGATGGCTTCGCGGTCGGCGAGGACCGGGGGAAGGTTTTCTGGGACTGGGCTGGGGCCGGAAAAGTTCTGGCTCTGCAAAGGTTGGGCCGGAGAATCCTCGGTCTGCAAGCCTTGTATTTGCAAATCCTGTATTCGCAAATCAATGCCATGAGTGCGGGCGATTTCGCGGAAGCTTTCTTCGGCGTCGTGGAGAAGTTCGGCGGGCGGGACCGCCTCCGATTCGAAACGCGTTTCGCCGGATTCGACGCGCGCCAGGGTAAGCAGATCTTCGGTGAGGCGGGACATGCGGGAGGAATTCTTGCGAATGATTTCCAGAAACTCGCGTGTGGGCGCTGTGTTTTCGGCGGTGCTGTCGAGCAAAGTTTCCGCGTAGCCTTGAATCGAGGTGAGCGGCGTGCGCAGTTCGTGGGATACGTTGGCGATGAAGTCGCG
>PKYX01000443.1 GCA_003132825.1 Acidobacteriaceae bacterium | reverse complement strand
TTGGCGAAGGCCAGGTTCTTGGAATGGTCGGTGATGGCCATGTAGCGGTATCCATGAGCACGGGCTGCCTCGGCCATTTCTTCGATGCTATTGCGTCCATCCGTTTCGACGGTGTGCATGTGCAGGTCGCCCTGCAGGTCGCTCTGCTCGATCAGCTTGGGCAAGGAGTGTTCGGCCGCCCGATCGATCTCGCCCAAGTTCTCCCGCAGCTCGGGCGGAATGTAGTCGAGCTTGAGCGCAGCGTAGATTTCCTTTTCCGTCTTGCCGGCCACCGTCTTTTCATTGTCCAGACGCGCCAGACTGTATTCGCTCAAGGTGTAACCCATCTTGAGCGCACGCTGGCGGAGCGCGACGTTATGCGCCTTGGAGCCGGTGAAATACTGCATCGCCGCCCCGAACGAATCCGGCGGAAGCAGGCGAACATCCACCTGCATGCCGCCGCGCAAGCGGAAACTGACTTTATTCTCGCCGCGCGCCATGATGTCCATGAGGCCGGGCAGCTTGATGATGTGTTCGATCAGTTTCTCCCGCTCCTCGCGATCGCAGCACGCTTTGCCAGTGACCAGCACGTCGAGATCGCCGACCGTCTCCCGTCCGCGGCGCAGCGAGCCGGCGGGCGTGACCTGCTCAATGCCGGGGAACCCACTCAGGTGGGCAATAATTTTCTTGCCTTCATTTTCCGCGGTATCGAGCAGAAATCGCCCGGCAATGCGGCGATAGTCCTCGATCGCTTTCATTAGCTTCTGTTCTTGTTTCTCGCCCATTCGCGGCAGCTCGCGAATTTTGCCTTCGCGCGCCAATTTCTCTACCCCCGCGAGGTCGCTGACTTGGTAGGCGCTCCAAATGAGTGCGATGGTCTTCGGCCCCAGTCCCTGGATTTTCAGCAGATCGAGCATCGAGGGTCGGTATTTCTTCAGTAGCTCGGAATGCAGCGTGAGCTGCCCGTCTTTGAACATCTCTTGCAGGTTCGCCAGCATGCCCCGCCCAATCCCGGGAATCGCCAGCACATTCTTAGGCTCCGGGATCAGGTCGGCGATCTGCTGGGGCAAGGCTTCAATCGCTTGCGCGGCATTGCGGTAGGAACGGATGCGGAAGGAATCGCCCCCGTCGATCTCGAGCAGATCGGCGGTTTCATAGAGAACGCCCGCGATGGCTTTGTTATCCATGCGGAACCAGCTTAACCAAGATTGGCAGACAGCGAAAGCCGGGCGGGGCGAAAGCGAGCGGCGTCGCGACCACAACTGCCAACTGCGCAGTGGGTGTCACGGGGCGTGCCTGCGGGACCTGAAACTTCAAGAGCTTTTTGCGACGTTTGCAGCCTGCGGCCCCTTCTGACCCTGAGTGATCTCAAATTCCACCGGGTCGCCTTCCTGCAGGCTTTTGTAGCCTTCCGAAGTAATCGCGCTGTAATGCACAAAAACGTCCGGGCCGTCCTCGCGTCCGATAAAGCCGTATCCTTTGGCGTTGTTAAACCACTTCACCGTGCCTTTCATGCGTTCCACGTCCGCCCCCTCGGCACGTACTCTGGGTCCGAGGCCGTGCCGTCAATTTGCCCCATTGTGCGGCCATTCGTGGAGGCTGTCAAGCACTGTAAAGCCCCTATCCATGCGGCTTGCGGGCCTTGCTTTGCTGGGCGAGCCAAAGCACTCCGGAGATGGTCTTGGCGTCCTCGATTCGCCCTTCCATCACCATGCGCACGGCCTCGCGGAGGGGCACGAAATGGATTTCAATCACCTCGTCCGCCTCCGGCTGCGCGGTTCCGGGTCGCAGCCCTGTGGCTAGGAAAATGGACATCGTCTCGGCGACAAAGCCGGGGCTGGCGTAGAAGCGGAGGATGCGGCGCCATCGCGCGGCCGCGTAACCGGTTTCTTCTCGCAGCTCTCGCTTGGCCGCCGCCAATTCCCTTTCTCCGGCGTCAATGCGGCCCGCAGGCAACTCCCACATATAGGCCTGGGCCGCGTGGCGGTATTGGTGCTCCAGCAGAATGCGGGGCTCCCGGGCGCTTTCCTCGACCGCAAGAATCACGACCGAGCCGGTGTGGTGGACGATATCGCGCCGGGCGCGCACGCCGGAGGGCTCGAGCACTTGGTCAAAGCTGACCCAGAACGCAGGTCCTCGATAGACCACGCGGGAAGAGAGCACACGAGCCTTGTTGCGGGAACGGGGTGACTTAGAACCGGAGGATTTGACCATAGCAACACTATAAGCGAAGCACCACAATCGGCGCTGTGTGCTCAATGGTTCGTGCTTGATGGTTCGGCAGCTTTTGGATCGCCGAGGACTGGCCTGAGAAAGGGGGAAGGAACCTAGGAAGACCTAGCCCGAGTGGATCACTGGCAGCGCAGTTCTCCGAACTACGGGCTCACCGCTGAGATTCGACCCCTGCCTAGGTGACCATGATTCTTTCGATCTTGCTGGCCCGCCCAGTGTTTCCGTCGCAGTCCACCACCACGCCGCACAGCCGCACATCGCCGGTAGCGGCCTCAAATCGGACTGGCATGTTATTCAGGAATTTCCCGACAACCAGTTCCTTCTGCACACCAATGACGCTGTCGTAGGGCCCGCTCATCCCGACATCGGTGATGTAGGCCGTGCCTCCCGGCAGCACTCGCTCGTCCGCCGTCGGAACGTGGGTGTGCGTGCCGACCACGGCCGTCACCCGGCCATCCAGATACCAGCCCAGGGAAATTTTCTCCGATGTCGCTTCGGCGTGAATATCCACGAATATGACCTTCGCTTGGATGGACTTGAGCAGATCGTCGACGGTGCGAAAGGGATCGTCGTTAGAGGCCATGAACACCCGCCCCTGCAGGTTGATCACGGCATAAGCGATCCCGTGTTTGCTGCCTTCATACAGGCCCCAGCCTGGCATTCCGGCGGGATAGTTGGCCGGCCGCAATACCCTTCGCGGCGGGCTGTGCGGGCCGTCGGCAGACTGAAAGTACTCGATGATCTCGCGCTTGTCCCAGACATGGTTGCCGGTGGTGACCACATCGATTCCGAGCTCGAACAGATCCTCCGCTAGGGCCGGGGTGATGCCAAAGCCGGCCGCGGAGTTCTCGCCGTTGGCGATAATGAGGTCGGCGGCGTATTTCTTGACCAGCCCGGGCAAGCGATCTTTGACGATCGTCCGTCCCGGCCGCCCAAAGATATCGCCAATAAAAAGAATACGCACGAGCGCTCCTCGAGACCAAAATTCGATGGTAACACGCTAGGTCCGGCCATTCGGCCAGCCCTCTGCGAGATTCCGAGCGCTCGGAGCGAGCTACGGTGGCCCGAGCTCGGCCGTCTTCAGGAAATCGTAGTTCCCGGAGGAATTCAAGGTGAGCCCCTTGACCCGCCTCGAGGCCACCAGCACGTTGTCGAAGTACCACAGATTAATGTAGGGCAGTTCATCGGCAAGAATGCGCTGAATCTCCGCATAGAGCCGCCGGCGCGTGTTCTGGTCGGACTCCTGGCGCGCCTGGTCGATCAGCGCGTCCACCCGCGGATTGCGATAGAAACCGCGATTGACGCCCTGCGGCGCGAAGCGAGCGGAATGGAAAACCATTTCAAACATGTCTGGATCTTCGTTTCCGCCGACCCAGCGCAAGGAGTACATCTGAAATTCACCGCGGGTCACGTCGGAGAAGAAAGTCGCCGACTCGAAGGTTCGAATATCCAGTGCAATGCCGACCTCTCGCAATTGCTGTTGCAGCACCGCCGCCAGCAAGCGCGTGCTCTCCTCGGTGGAAGTCTTCATGGTCAGATGGAAACGCGCCCCGTTCACCACCCGATAGCCGGCATCGTCGAGTATTTGACGCGCTCGTTGCGGGTCGTGCGGATAGACGGCCACATCGCTCGAGTAGGCCCAACTCTCCGGGGGCAGAATGCTGGCCGCAGGACGGGCGAAGTCGCGCATCAGATAATGAATCAACGGTTGCCGGTCAATGGCCAAGGCCAATGCCTGCCGCACCCGCACATCTCGGAGAATGGGATCACGCAGGTTGAACGCCAGATAGGCGAGCACCGTTCCGGGCGCGTGCAGCACTTGCAACTGAGGTTCTTTCTGAAGCGCCAGGACCATGTCCAAGGTGAGTCCATTGCTCTCGAGGTCGGCGCTCCCTTTACGCAACTCGAGGGCGCGGGTCGTGGTGTCGGGCACGACCGCGAATCGCACTCGCCCAAGATGCGCTTTCTCTCCCCAATAGTCATCGTTGCGCTCGATCACCACTTCTTTATCTATTTCGGCACTGACGAAGCGGAACGGGCCCGAACCGATCGGAAGCTGGCCGAGCTCTTCGGCGCTGCCGTAGGGCACAATTCCTATCGCGGCGCCGGAAAGATTCCACAGCAGGGTCGCCGACGGCTCCTTCAGCCGGAAAACCACCGTGGCGTCGTCCGGGGCATCGATCCGGTCCACAAAGCGGTAGGTGGAGGTCTTGGTGCTGCGCAGCCTACCCGAGAGGAGAGAGTCGAAGGTCCACTTTACGTCGCGCGAGGTCAGGGGACGCCCGTCATGAAATCTGACTCCCCGGTGCAGATGAAAAATGTAGGTGAGCGGATCGGGAGTGTCCCAACGCTCCGCCAGTCCGGGAAGAACGTTGAAGTGCTGATCGCGGGTCAGCAGATCGTCAAACAGCAGTTGGTCGATGCGTTCCGATTGAGCGTCGATTCCAAGGCGGGGATCGAGGTTCGTGGGGCTGCTCTCGATGATCATCACCAGCGTGTCGGGAGCCGGCTTCTGGGCACACGTGGAAAGAAAAAAACACAGTCCGACGACGAAAATAAGCGACGCCGCTCGCGCCACGGGGCGGCGCCCAGCGAGNNACGGCGGTCGGTTCCTGCCGAACGGCCGAACGAAAAAGCCCGCCCGGAAGGCGATTCTCCGGAGGAAGGAACCTCGCCCCTCACGCATAGGAAACCTTCCCCAGAATGGCGCGACGCTCGGCTCCGGTCGCCGAAGGCATGTTCGACGGCCGCCGGTTCCAGGTTTCAAAGGCCAACAGCGCGAAGGCCGCGGCTTCTTTTGCTTCCGCGGGCAGCCCGAATTCATCCGAGGAACAAAGCTCTAACCCGAACGAACTTAATTCATTGGCCAGCATGGCCAGGAGCGTCGGATTGCGAGCGCCGCCGCCCGCGACGATCAGCTCGCGGTAGGCTTCCCCGCGCAACACGAAGCGCCTGAGAGCATCGGCAATCGAATGAGCCGTCAATGCTGTCGCCGTGGCCACGATATCGCGCTGCTTCGCGCCTCCGCAGCGCCCGAGAAACTGGCGCACAAATGCGCGGCCAAACTCCTCGCGTCCCGCGGTTTTCGGCGGCTGGCGGCGAAAAAACGGAGCGCGCAAGAAGTGGGCCACGACAGGCTCGAGGACGGCGCCAGAAGCCGCAATGGCTCCATCGCGATCGAAGGGCCGGTGAAACAGCCGCTCGGTGACCGCGTCGATCACCATGTTGCCGGGCCCGGTGTCGAAGGCCACCACCCGATCGGGAAAAGCGCCGGGGGGAATCGCGGTGAGATTTGCGATTCCGCCGATGTTCTGCGCGACGCGTCCCCGGCGCGCGTCCCGATACAACAGATAGTCGAGGAAGGGAACAAGCGGCGCCCCCTTGCCTCCGGCGGCCATATCCGCCGGACGAAAATCAGAAACCACCGGCACTCCCACGCGGGCCGCGACCACCGCTCCTTCGCCGGTCTGCCAGGTTGTCGAGATCCGATGTCCCAGAAACCGCTCGGGTTCGCCCTGGTGGTAGAGCGTCTGCCCGTGACAGCCGACGAGCTCTACTTTCCGACGAAATCTACGTTGCGCTTCGAGCACAGCGTCGGCGTAGAGTTCAGCCAACAGGAAGTTGAGCCGCGCCAAACCGGCGACACTGGTTTTGGTGGCGTTCATGGCCGCGAGCACGGTGCGGCGGACATCTTTCGGGTAAGGGAACTCGGCGTGACCGAGCAGCTCGAAAGGCGAGCGCCCCCGCCCGCGAGAACCAGCCGTCGGCAAGGCCTTGCCTGGGATGCGCACCAGCGCGACGTTGATCCCGTCGGCCGAGGTTCCGCTCATGACCCCCGCGACAATCATGACGGGGGCCGCCCCTCGATCCCTTCGAAGCGGGCCGCAAACCGTACTTGCTCGGAAAACTCCCACAGCTGTCGCGAGAGCTGCTGTACTTTCTTCGGTCCCGGGGTCGCCATCCTGCGTTTCAATTCCGCCGACTTCTTCTTGAAGGCCAGGACGCGGGCCGCCGATTCCTGAACTCTGCGCGCGAAGCGGCCGTCCCGTTCGCTCTCGGCCAGCAGCGCTTCGTAGGAGCGAGTCACCAGATCCTCCTCGTGACAGATGAGGCACAGATCGCCCCCGGCCCGAATGTGCTCGACGGCCGCTTCCTCGATCGGCGCCGCCTTCAGCACTCCGCCCATTTCGAGATCGTCCGAGACGATCAGTCCGCGATAGCCGATCTTGCGGCGCAAGATATCCCCAATCCACTTCTTCGAAAGCGAGGCGGGCAGGCCGTCGCGGGTGACCGCAGGATAGTTCGCATGCCCGATCAAAATCATGGGCAATTGGCGCCGCAGCGCGCGATACGGAACCATATCTTCCTGCCACAACTGCTTCCAGGCTTTCCGAACCACCGGGAGTTCGAGGTGGGTATCGAGATTCGCTGGGCCCAAGCCGGGAAAGTGCTTGGCCGCGCCCACCACGCCCGCCGACCGCAATCCGGCCAAGAACTCACGGGCATAAATGACCACCTGCTGGGGATCGGCAGAAACGGCGCGCGAGCTCATGACCGCCCGGGAAACCGCGAGCGCCAGGTCTACCACCGGCGCGAAGTCGGTGTTGAAACCGAGCGCCCGGCAGGACTGGCCAATGATTTCGCCATGTTTGCGAAACAGCCTGCGATCGCGAGTCGCGAACACGTCGGCGGCCGAAGGCGCCGGTCCGAGGACATTGCGGAACCTGTCAACCCGGCCGCCTTCAAGATCGATGCAAGTCAACAGGGGCTCGGAAACACAAGCCCGACAGTCCTTCAGCAAGCGAAAGGTTTCTTCCGCACCCTTGATATTGCGGGCGAACAGGATGACTCCCGCCGGCTGCAAGCGGGTGAGCAGGGCACGGAGGCGAGGCGAGATTTCAGTGCCGTCGAAACCGACGATCAAAAGCTGGCCGAGATTTCGATGGAGCTGGAACGCGTCCTTTTTCTTCGGCACTGGAAGTTATAGCCCCGCGGACTCTCGCTGGAACGCATTCATTGTCGCACTCCTGAGGGGTCGAAGCGGCCTCAGAAATGATTTTCCGGAATCGCCCGAGAACCCTCCGGGGGTGCAGGCGACTAGGAACGTCTCAATCGATCTGCCGTTTGAGTTCGGCCAGCAGATTAAGGGCCTCGAGCGGGGTCAGCTGATTGAGGTCCAGGGCGCGCAGCCGTTCGAGCACGGGCTCGGACAGCGGCGTGAAGATGGTCAGCTGGGTCGGCCTGGGTTCTGCTCCCGGCGCAAGATGCCCGGTGACTTGCTGCTCTGCCGACTCGTGTTCCGCCAGCACTTCCCGCGCCCGTTCGATGACCTCATTCGGCAATCCCGCGAGCTTTGCCACTTCAATGCCGTAGCTACGGTCGGCGGCGCCGGGCGCTACTTTGCGCAGAAACACAATCCCGCCGCCTGTTTCTTTCACCGAGACGTGATAGTTTTTCACGCCCGAGAGTCGCTCCGCCAATTCGGTCAACTCAAAATAATGGGTGGCGAAGAGGGTTTTGGCCCGAGTGTGGCTATGGATGTACTCGACCGCCGCCCATGCAATCGCCAATCCGTCGTAGGTCGAAGTTCCGCGCCCGACTTCGTCCAGAAGGATGAGCGAGCGGGGCGTCGCGGTGTTTAAAATCGCCGCCGTCTCGGTCATCTCCACCATGAA
>PKYX01000227.1:4895-5022 GCA_003132825.1 Acidobacteriaceae bacterium | reverse complement strand
TATCCTGATTGGGCTTGGCGATTTTCACCACGGTCAAGGCGCGGCTTAACGTAGAAGCGCCCGGCTCGAGAGAGGCCATCAGCTGGCCCGCCCGCGCAATGGCGGCATCGGTTCCCTCCATGGCTTC
>PKYX01000227.1:0-4780 GCA_003132825.1 Acidobacteriaceae bacterium | reverse complement strand
TTGGCCAGCCGCCAGTCCGGCCGGATGCCGGAAAAGATTTGCTTGTGCTTGACTTGTCCGGCCATGACGGCGCGGCTCACGCCCGCTGTTTTGAAAGTCTCAATCAGCTTGGAAAGTTCGCCGAGCGAAAGCCAGTGCACCGCGGCGGCGCCGTGGGACTCGATTTCCGGGAAGGTCTCTTCCTTGATGGCGGCAACCACCACGTCGAAGCCCTGAGCCCGGGCCGCATCGAGCACCAGAAAGGGGAAGCGGCCGTTGCCGGCGATCAGGCCGAGTCGTTCTCTTGGGGCGGGCATCGGGGACAGTGTAAACGAGTTAGGGTGGCGCTGCGGCGGCAGCCCGAAGCCCGCCCCGGCTGCCCTCGAAGCTGCCGGCGTTATTTAATCACTCCCCGTTCCGAAGCCTCGATAAACCGGATCAGCATCTCCACATCGTTCCCGGCTTCTGCCTCCGCCTTCAGCTTCTCGAGCGCCTGTGAAGTATTGAGCTTGGAAGCCAGCAGAACCCTATAGGCATGATGAATCTTGCGAATGCGCTCTGGGCCGAAGCCGTGGCGCTCCAGCCCGATCGCATTCAAACCGTAGGCATGGGTATTGCGCGCAGCCACTGTCTTCGAAAAGGGCAGAACATCCCGGGTGATGGTGGTTCCTCCGCCGACGAAGGAGTGGGTTCCGATGCGGACGAAGTGGTGCACCGGGCAAAGCGCGCCCACCACGGCCCATTCCTCGACCACCACGTGGCCGCCAAGAGTCGCGCCATTGGCCATGATCACGTGGTCGCCGATCCGGCAGTCATGCGCGATGTGGCAATAGGCCATCACCAGGGTATGATTGCCCACGCGAGTCAGGCCGCCGCCTTTCGAGGTCCCGCGGCTGATGGTCACGCCCTCGCGAATTTGGTTGTGGTCGCCGATCTCCAGGCGAGTGGGTTCGCCGGCATAGCTCAGGTCCTGCGGCGCCATGCCGATGGCGCAGAATGGATAAAAGCGGTTGTTGGCCCCGGCTTTGGTCGGACCTTGGATCGCGACCTGCGAGATGAGTTCGCAACCCTCGCCCAGCTCCACGTCCGGGCCGATCACGCAGTAGGGGCCGATCTTGCAGGTGGGATGAACCTTGGCCCGGGCATCGATGATCGCGGTAGGGTGGAGGTTCATCGCGCCAAAGCACCGGGTGCCGAATGCGGACTGGGGAAAATGGCCGACACGCTGTTTTCTACTCGGATTCCGCGGTCTCGTCGAAGCCGCGCCGGGCGCGAGAGCGGTCCACGAGCTGGCACTTTACGCTGGCCTCAGCCACGCGCTGCCCGTCCACTGTGGCAACCCCCTCCATGCGCACCGCGACCATCGGTCCCACGGCGCGCCAAGCTTTCAGCTCGACCTCAATGCGCAGCTGGTCGCCTGGTACCACGGGGCGACGGAATCGGGCGCGCTCAATGCCGGTGAACATGATCAGCTTGTCGGCGCGATCTTCGATTTCGGTGAGCAGCAGCGCTCCACCCGCCTGGGCGATCGCTTCGACGATCAACACTCCCGGCATAATGGGCATATCGGGAAAGTGCCCGGCGAAGAACGGCTCGTTGATCGTGACATTCTTGAGCGCCACGATGCGCTGTCGGCGCACAATTTCCGTCACGCGGTCGATCAGCAGAAAGGGAAAACGGTGAGGCAATATCCGCTGGATATCCTGAATATCGAGCACGGTTTTCTCCGACGCCACGCTTGCGGGTTGTGCGCTATCGGCCATTCGAGTCTCGCGTAGAGCGAAGATTATACTGTACCGCGTGATCCGGAGGCCGGGGGCGAAGGCCGAATCGTTCCCCGACCGCAGAGCACGACCCCAATGCCACGCGATCCCATGAAGAATTTCCCGCCCCATTCCCCGGCCCGGCCCGCGTCGACCGCGCCGATCCCGCTGGCATATTTCGAACATCGCCGGGAACAGATCGTCCGGACCATCCGCCAGCTGGTCGAGATCGAATCTCCGAGCGACGACAAGCCGGCCGTGGATCGCCTGAACGCCGTGCTCGCCGCCAAGTTCACCGTTCTCGGCGGGCAGGCCAAATTCCGCAAATCCACCGAGTATGGGGACCACCTGCAGGTCGATTTCGCCGGTGCGAGCGCCGCCAAACCCGTGCTGCTGCTCGGCCACTCGGATACCGTATATCCGCTGGGGACTCTGGCCAGGATGCCCTGCCGGGTCGCGGATGGCCGCATTTGGGGCCCGGGCGCGCTCGACATGAAATCAGGAATCGCGCTGATGTTGGCGGCGATCGACGCCCTTCGTTCCGTCCACGGGGAACTGCCCCGCCCCGTCACCGTGCTCTTGGTTTCTGACGAAGAAGTGGGCAGCGCATCCTCTCGCCGCATCACGGAAAGTCTGGCGAAGCAATCCGCCGGCGTATTGGTGCTTGAGCCTTCCTTCGGAAGGAAGGGAGCGGTGAAAACTGCCAGGAAGGGGGTAGGCGCCTACACCCTGAAGGTCACGGGAAAAGCCGCGCACTCGGGCCTCGATTTCGAACGGGGCCAGAGCGCCATCCTGGAACTGGCCAGACAAATTACCAGGATTTCCGGGTTCGTGAATCTGAAGCGCGGCCTCACCTTGAATGTGGGCTTGGTCGAAGGGGGCACGCGCGTGAATGTGATAGCCGCGGAAGCTACCGCGAAGCTAGATGTTCGAGTCGCCCGCCGGCAGGATGCTGCTGCCATCGACCGCAGGCTGCGTTCCCTGAAACCCTTCAACCGCAAATGCCAGCTCGAAATCGAGGGCGGAATGAATCGTCCGCCGATGGAGCGGACCCCGGGAGTTCGAGCGCTCTACCGCAAGGCGGTTGGAATCGCCAAGCAGTTCGGCTGGAGTCTGGGAGAAGCGGCGGTCGGAGGCGGCTCCGACGGCAATTTTACGGCCCGACTGGGAATCCCCACGCTCGACGGCCTGGGCGGGGTCGGCGAAGGCGCCCATGCCAGCCACGAGTCCATCCTGATCTCGGAGTTGCCGCGACGGGCGGCGCTGCTCGCTGGCTTGATCGAAAACGCCTAGATCTTTGACTCCGGCTGCCGGCTGGCCTAGAATTTCCACAGGGCTGCTTGGGTAAGGCAACTGGAGGATTTATGGGTGAAGGACTGTTTCAGCCGCTGCACATTCTGCTGATTGTTGGCATCGCATTGCTGCTATTTGGGCCGAGTAAATTTGCGGATTTGGGCAAAGGTCTGGGCGAAGGCATCCGGAATTTTAAATCGGCCGTGAAAGACAAGGACGACAAAGACAAAGAGCCGGGCAAGCCGCCAACAGGTCCCGCCGCCTAGTCTCTCCGCCCCGACTTGGGTCCGCCGATTTGCTTTTGGCTGGGTAGAGCGGCGGCCCCACGCCACCCTCGGCCCGCCCCGCTCTAGATCGAACCGTGCTCACGCAGCATACGAAATACCAAGGTTACCGGTAATCCCACCACATTGAAGTAGTCCCCTTCGATCCGGGAAATCCAGCGCGAAGCGATGCCTTGAATCGCGTAAGCGCCGGCTTTATCCATCGGCTCGCCGGTGCTGACGTAGCTGGCGAGGTCGCGCTCGGTCAGCCGCTGCATCACGACCCGCGTGCTCTCCGAGCGAGTGTCTTCGAACCCCGGCGAGGCGGCGGATTTCCCCGGCCCCATCAGACACACGCCGGTGATGACTTCGTGAGCGCGCCCGGAAAGCAGACCGAGCATGCGCGCCGCATCCGCCGGGTCTTGAGGCTTGCCGAGCATGAGTCCGTCCACCACGACGATCGTATCCGCGCCGAGCACGAAATCATGCGGCCGCCCGCGGGCCACAGCGTGCGCCTTTTCTCCCGCCAGGCGTTCGGCACAGTGTTTCGGAGACTCGCCCGAGAATGGAACCTCCGACACACCCGCCGCCTGCACCGTGAACGCAATATCCGCGTTGCGCAGGAGTTCCTGGCGGCGTGGCGAAGCAGAAGCCAGAACCAGCATCGGATTCAGTCGCTCCCCCCAGCGTAAAGCCTGGATTCCTTCAAGACCGGATCAATTCCATGCGATTGCCGAACGGATCGTGAATGTAACATCGCGCCACGCCCGGGATGCTGTCGTCGGCGATCAATTCAATTCCGGAGGCGCGCAGTTTCTCGGTCAGGACCTCGTATTCGTGACAGTGCAATGCCGGATGGGCCTTTTTGGCCGGGCGAAAGTCTCGCTCGACCCCCAGATGAATTTGCGCTGCCCCGCTCCGGAACCAACACCCTCCGCGGCTGGCCAACTCCGCAGGCTTGGGCAGTTCCTCCATCCCCAGCAAATCGCGATAGAAAGCCCGCGCTCGTTTCTCCTCGCCCGTGGGCATGGCGAGCTGAACATGGTCGATGCGGGTGAAAGGCATCACGCCATCATCGTATCGCAGATGCCGGAACTGGGACTCGGGCGGCGCGATCGACCGCGGAACGGAGAACCACTCGTTCTCCTCCTGTTAGAATCACACATTGACCGCTGTAGCCATGGACGCCGCTTTCCTCCGCAATTTCGCCATCATTGCGCACATCGACCATGGCAAATCCACCTTGGCCGACCGATTGCTCGAGCTGACCGGATCGCTGACCGCGCGCGAAATGCAGGCGCAGGTGCTCGACTCGATGGANNACGTGGATTTTTCCTACGAAGTCTCACGCTCGCTGGCATCCTGCGAGGGCGCGCTGCTGATTGTCGACGCTTCGCAGGGGGTCGAAGCCCAAACCCTGGCCAATTCCTACCTGGCCATCAACCATGGCCTCGAGATCATCCCCGTCATCAACAAGATCGA
>PKYX01000391.1:7155-14415 GCA_003132825.1 Acidobacteriaceae bacterium | reverse complement strand
CTGCCGCTCGCTCACCGATACCGAGTCAAGCGCAAGGGCCGGGAAAGATCCGCAGAACCACGCGGATCTTTACGGCCCTTTCAATTTTGCGGAAGTCTTCACCCGGGCTAATTGCATGGAGGTTTCCTTCAGGCGGCGGGCCAGCACGACGGCGAGGGAGCGGTAGAACCGATAGGCGAGTCCAGGAAAGGCCTCAAAGAGCTGCGAGAGTGCCGAGGCGCGGATTGCGTCCACTTCGACGCAATCTTCTTTGGCGATCACCGATGCTGTGGCGGTCGTTTTCTCGATGAAAGCCATGTCGCCACAAATGTCTTCCACCTCGAGCTCGGCCACCACCGTGCGGGAACCTGTCCCGGTCAACTCCACCGAAGCCGAACCACGGCGGACGACGTAAAGGGTGTCACCGACCGAACCTTCCCGGATAATCTCCTCCCCCAGCCTGAAAGTTAATCTCTTCGCTTTGGCCGTAATCAGGACCCAGTCGTTTGCGGTCAAGTACAGCAATCGATTCCTGGCCATGGGGTTGGTGCTCACTCACGCGCATGCTGGGGAAGTGGCCCAATCGGGAGCAACGCAAGTATATCGCTGAAATGGGGGATCGAAAAGCGCGCGGGCGGTAGATTGTCGCGATCTCCGGCCAAACCCTTCGGTCTCCTGGCTTGTCTGGATTATTTGATTATCTGGAACTTTCCGCCCGCCTTCATCGTAGTGAGGATTGGGATCGCTGCGGCCGAGCTCCCACCGTCCAAGTGAGACCGCAGGTGTATATTTCAGCTCTGGTTTGGCTCGTGAGGAGGAAAGCGATGCGTCACCTGGCAGGATTCATTTGCATTCTTGGGATGCTCGGGGGCGCAGCCTACGGCGCCAGCTCGAACCCGGGTGCGACAACCCAAAACTCGATCGTGATTACTTTCAAAGACGGACATCAGCAGAGTTTTTCGCTGGCTGACATCGAGCGCATTGAATTCAAGACTCCGGCGACGAGCGTTTCCGTGCTGGGGAGAAATCACTTCGTCGGGAAGTGGAGAGTGGGCGAAGGGAACGGGGAAGACTTCTACATCACGCTCGAACCCAGCGGCGAGGCCAAAAAATCGATTGGCGCGGTCCATGGAACCTGGGAAGTGGTCAACGGAGAAGCAGAAATTAGTTGGGATGACGGATGGCATGATGCGATCCGCAAGGTCGGCACCAAGCACGAGAAATTTGCCTTTGAACCAGGAAAATCCTTCTCCGACTCTCCGTCGAATGTGACCAACGCCACCAATACTCAGCCGAACCCGATCTAAAGAACTTCCGAACCCGGGTGGCGCGCACCGAACCGCAATATGCCTCAGAGGTCTCGCGGGCCCCCATACCCCGCTTGACCGGAGATTTCGGACCTCTGGGCGGCACCGGGTCGTATCACGAAATAGGGCTGGTTTGCCAGATTGGGCGCGAACCCGGGGTAAAGCCAAGCCTTTTCTGATCCTTGTTTCAGCGCAAAATAATATTGCAGTGGGTAACTCGACTGGGCGTAACCGGCCGGAATTTCCGCGCGGTAGTCTCCTCCTCGCGGTACCGCGTCCGCGACCTGGTAGGGCTCGGATTGATTCACCTGGCGGTAGTACAAGCGAACCGAAGTCGACGGCGAAGCCGCCTCGATCGAGAGCACCAACTGCAGCGGTTCTCCGGGGACAAACTGAGGGGGCGGACTGTGATGGCAGGCCGCGGAGTTGCGCCGCCGACGACCTAGGGCTTGTTGGACCGCTGCTTGAATCTGGGGAGTTGGTTCGGAAGCTTGCGGCATCGATTCCAGGCGTTTGGCCATCTCGGCGATATCGGCGTCGATGGCGGGCAGGCGATCGAGCCAATGGCCACGTTGGTAGGGGTGAGGGCCGTAGGTGATGTCAGAAACATAGACCGCCTTCGCGGCCTGGGCAAAGGCGCCCCAGATCTCTCGCGCTCGGCGGTAAGCCTCCAGGGCTTCTTGCAGGGCGGCGCGATCTCCGGATTGGTCGTGAATTGCGTACAGCGTTCCACTGCGGAACTTGGCGGCAAAAAACAGGCCGATGCCGATCTGCAGTTCGAGATCAGCGGCTACTCTGCGGAACTCTGGGCTGGGCTTTCCGAGCGTGAGTTTTTCCGCTTCCGCCAGCTGTCGGGCGGCGGTTCCGGACAGCTCCTCCAGCCACTCTGCGACTTCGATAGGGGAATACTTGCCGGTGCGGTCGGCCTGGAGCAACTCGGCGGCGAAATCGCTCATGCGGGAGAACAGTTGCGGGTCGAGTGGGCTGACATTGCTGAATACCTTGGGTGATGGAGTATCGCCATAGGGAGAGTTCCCGGGCTCGAGCATGGACTGGTTGGTGTAGAACTCGGGGCCATAGGTGTCGTTGGCGGCGGAGGGCAGGTGGGTGGTGGTCACAATCGGGAGGATGCGAGTGGCGCACGCCAGAGCCGACTCGAGGGCGGGAGCGCTGGCTTGGAACTGGGTGCGCAGTTGGCGGCGCCAGGTCTCGGGATCGGCTTCGGGGTTGTAGAGAAGGCGTCCCCAGACGCGGTATGAATAAAGATACTTTTGCCAGTCCCACTGGGGATTCAGCGAAGCGTCGGCATAAGCGCAGCGGCCGCCGGGGAGGCCCGATCCGCGGCGGCCTTTGAAGGAGAGGGGCTCATAGAGCTCCACTCCGTTGCTACCGCAGAAGTTGAAGGCGCGGGCGTGAACGGCGGTTGAGACCGGGTCTCCCCATAACAGAAATCGATGGGTGCCGGGCCAGATGCGATACATGACGCTGTAGCGCCGGTCCTCGCGCAGGAAGTCGGCGTAGCCATAGCGGGTGAAGCTGCGGGCACCGCTGCTGAGGGCAAAGAAGGCCTGCGGGTTGGCATTCTCGTGGGGCATTTCCAGATCGCGAATGGCGGTCTGCTGGTAGGGCATGCCCATGTGCTCGGCCCAGTACTTGGGTGACAGGCGGACGGGCATGCCGGTGGCCAGAGCTCGGTCGATCATGGTCCGGTCAAGGCCTTTGGGGTGCAGGTCGATTTCGACTTTGCGGCCGGAGCGCGCCACGCCCTCGAATATGGACCCCCAGAACGAATAGCTGCCCTCGGGAACGCCGCTTTCTCCGTGGGTACGCAAGGTGACCCCACTGATCGCCGGACACGCCTCGAGCAACCCAGCCAGGGCTTCCCGGGAATAGGCGGCGTGATTTTCGGGGGTCAGGCCCTCGATCGTGTAATTGGGATTCGGGCTGTCCTTCCATTGATAGCCGTGGGTCCAGATGCCTAACTGGAAGTCGATGCCGTGGGCGACGGCCTGCCGGCTGATGAACTCGAGGGTCTCTAGGTTCTGGTCACGCTCTCGATCGGGAAGGTTGACGGCTCGTACCTTGTAGCCCGGGACCGAGAGGAGAAATGGGTAGAGGAAAAGAAAATATGAGTCGATGACGTGCTGCAGGAAGTCGTGGCCGATGCCGAAATTCAGCGTAAAGCGGTTGAAGCGCTGTGCGGCCAGCATGGAGAAATAGGCGGGCCACATCGCGCCATCATTGAACCAGGGCTTGTCTTCGACATCGCTCACAAAGGAGCGCCCGATGCTTCGGGTCTGGTTGAATGGCTGCTCCGCCAGCGGTTCCTGCACTTGGATCGCATGATAAGGATCGCCGGCATGTCGCACGCGATCGGCGAGTTCGAGCAGGGCGTACATGAGGCCGCGGCCATCGCTGCCGCAGGCGAGCAGGATCGGCCGGTTTTCATATTTCGCCGGCGCGAGGACCAGGCATTCCGGTGCATCCGGCAGGGACAAAGTAGCCGGTCGCAACGCGACGGACGCCACCGGCGCGGTACGCCCGCAAGCTACGATACAAAGGCCCGACCGAGGCGCTTGCTGGAGAGAGTTCAAGCGGTGGAGGGAGATGCCGTATTGGGCGAGGGCCTGACTCAGTTCCTCTACTGCCCAACCGACCGGGCCCGAGGAGGCTGCCGGATCGGCGGGATCGGTGACGATCGAAATGCTCCTGGCGCCCGCCGCTGCGCTGGCGGAAGATCCCATGCCGAGAGCGCCCATCGATAAGGCCGCCAATTCGAGAAAGTTGCGCCGAGACAGAGGAGGGGCTTTTGCAGGGGACATGGGTTGGCCAGCGATAAAGATACCGGACGCGCCGGGGTGTGAGCACATTTTCTGTGAACTCCTGGGCGCTGAATTCCCGCAAGCCCGTTCCATTTTCCTGACTCTTGCGTGCTAAACTGACGGTCTTGGCGGTGTGCCATGAAACTTACCGACACCATTGACCGAGTCCTGCAGAAAAAACCTGGCCAACGAGTTCTCTCGGTAGCGCCCAATCAATCCGTCTACGAAGCCATTGAAAAGATGGCGCAGGAGGGAGTCGGCGCCCTGCTGGTGCTCTCGGAAGGCAAATTGGTCGGCATTCTTTCCGAGCGCGACTATGCGCGCAAAGTGATCCTGAAGGGACACTCGTCAAAGGAGACTCTGGTCCGCGAGATTATGACCAGCCCGGTCGTCTTCGTGACGCGAATGCATCCCTTGGATGAATGCATGGCCATCATGACCAACTGCAAGATTCGACACCTCCCGGTGATCGAGGACGAGCAGGTTGTGGGTGTGGTGTCGATTGGCGACTTGGTCAAGTGGATCATCTCCGAACAGGCGCAGGCCATCCAGGAACTGGAAGGCTATATCACGGGGAGATACCCGGGCTAGGCCGCGGCGCCGACTGCTGTTGAGGAGCTACACTAGTGCTCGGGGTATCCCATGCCATCTCAGAACCAACCAGAGTCCCAGCCAAGTTCAGCCCATCCGGCGGCGGAGCATGTTGCGGGCGCGCATCGTCTAATGAACCAGCTTCGGGAAAAAGTTGGAGAGCATCCTGAATTGGTCGAGGCGATTCGGAACTTGGAAATGGCGTTGAGTATCTTGACGGTGAAGACGGCGGGCTTTCTCTAAGGGACCTCCGCATCGGTCATCTCCTTGCCCCGAGCAGCCTTACAAGAGGGCTGGCTTTCGGGGGCGAGGGCTCCCCTGCCGCTCCGGCTCAGACTGTCCCGAGAGGCGATCTTCACTCACGCACCGCCGTCGATTGCCGGGCCGCGGTCCTCGGTCACCCCAGCCGGGAATTTTTTCCGCCAGCTGCGGGAGAGACAGGTTGGTCGCGAGCATGGACCAAAAGCTGAAAGACACTCTGGTCAGCGTGTGGCGGCAAGCCCTGCTCGAGGACGCGCCCGCCGTCGAAGTGGAGAGCCGGCGCTGTGCGGTGCGGCGAACTTCGCGGCATCGCTTGCGCCAGGTGGATTTCGCCTTCGACGGGCAAGAGCTGCGAGGCCTCGAGCAGAATCCGGAGACCCGATCGCGCTGGGCGCAGATGGCGCGCGCGGGGAAGAAGGTCATGCAGTTTTTGAGCAGTGGCCGATACCTCGCGGTGGTGGTCGATGGGAAGGTCACCCCGTACGGAGATCGATAAATCACCGGAAATGACCAATGAAGCCAGGTATTGGGTAGACAAGCTGGGACTCACCCCGCACCCCGAGGGCGGCCATTATCGCCAGAGTTACCGGTCGGATTGGTCGATCGCCCGAGAAGCTCTGCCCCGGCAGTTCACGGGGGCGCGGTCGGTATCGACGGCGATCTACTTCTTGCTCGAGGGGGAGAGTTTTTCCGGGTTCCACCGGCTGCGATCGGATGAACTGTGGCATTTTTATAACGGGACCCCGTTGCTGGTGCACGTAATCGAGGAAGAGGGGAGATACTCGGAGATTCAGCTTGGCGGTGACCTCGAAGCAGGGCAGAACTGGCAGGCGGTCGTGAAGGCGGGTTGCTGGTTCGCGTCATGCGTTCGCGATCCGGGGTCGTTTGCGCTGGTTGGGTGTACGGTGGCGCCGGGCTTTGAATTCGAGGATTTTGAAATGGGGGAGCGGGAAGGGCTGACCAGACTCTTTCCGCAGCACCGGGACCTGATTCAGCGGTTCACGCGTCTGTGACGGGAGCCGGTTTGGTCGCAGCTGGCGGGAGCAGTAGCGCAATCCGGGACGAGGCTCGGCCTACGGTTCGCTTTCAAAACTGATCATGACATTTTCCTACATCGTGTTGGGAACGGGGCGGCAGGGGATTGCCGCCGCTTATGACCTGGGCCGCTTTGGGGAAGCTCGGCGCATCACCGTGGCGGATGCTGATGCGGCGCGGGCGAAAACGGCGGCGGACCGGGTGAACCAACTGGTGGGGCGTAAGGTTGCGGAGCCAATCGCGCTCGATGTTCGCGACGAACCCGCTGTGGAACGAGCGCTCCAGGGCCACGATGTGGCGGTCAGCGCGGTGCCCTATGTCTACAACCTGGCATTGACGAAAGTGGCGATTGCGAGCCGGGTTTCGTTTTGTGATCTCGGAGGACACACCGAAACCGTGAGGCAGCAACATGCGCTCAATCGTGAGGCCAAGCAGGCCGGCGTGCGGGTTGTGCCCGACTGCGGGTTGGGACCGGGCATGGGAAACACGCTGGCGGTCTATGCCATGGGGCTGGTCGGGGAAGCCGAGCATGTGTACATGTACGATGGCGGGCTGCCCCAGAATCCACGGCTGCCCTGGAATTATGCCCTGACATTCAACATCGAGGGCCTCACCAATGAGTATTACGGCGGAATGACGGTTTTGCGCAAGGGAAAATTGGAACACCTGCCGTGTTTCACGGAATTCGAAGTGGTGGAGGTGCCGCCGCTCGGAAAGCTCGAATCTTTCTTGATCGCGGGCGGTGTTTCGACCGCGCCCTGGACTTTTGAAGGGAAGCTGCAGACGTATCAGCTAAAGGTCTTGCGCTATCCGGGGACGTTTGCGCAGCTGAAGGCGTTTTCTGATCTTGGGTTATTCGAACTGCAGCCGATTCGAGTCGATGGCCACGAGGTGGTCCCGCGGCACTTGTTCGAGACCTTGTACGAGCCTCAGGTTCGAGTTGAGGATGACAAGGACGTATGCATTATCCGCGTAATCGCGCGCGGGAAAAACAATGGACAGCCGGCAGAGGCGGTGGTGGAACTGATCGACTACTACGACGATGCCACCGGTTTTACGGCGATGCAGCGCACGACGGGATGGCACCTGGCCATCGTGGCTGCGATGCTGGCCAAAGGGGAGACGCCCGTGGGGTCCATTCCGCTCGAGCTGGCGGTGCCCGGTGAGGCATTTGTGCGCGAGGGCCGGAAGCGGGGGTTTCGGATTACGGAGCGCCTCGAGAAGAGCTGAGGTCGCCCCCGGAGCGGATTCCGATCCCGTCAAAA
>PKYX01000391.1:0-7141 GCA_003132825.1 Acidobacteriaceae bacterium | reverse complement strand
GCTGCTGTAGTACGCGCTCGGCGAATAGCCATACTGCCAGTTCACGAAGGCATCGTCTTTGAACACATACACTTCGATATCGCTACTGGAAATGCCGGTTGCGGTGAATTCGCCGCCGACCTCCACACCCACCGAGCCGGACGGAATGGTGAACTCGTAGGAGGCGAAACCACGAGGTTTCACCGAAAACACCGCCGGAGTGATGGTTTGAGTATGAGACTTATTGGCCAGCCTCCGCAGTTGCAGGGCAGCAGGATTGTCGCTGGCTGCGGCCCACCAAATCGCGAGAGCCAGCGCCGGGACAAGCAACCAGATCACGATCGGTGACTTGCGCCGTTTTGGCCCCGACGCCTGGGAGGGTGCACGAACGGCTGTCTCAACCTTGGCCCGGGGACCCTTCGGCCTCGCATCGACGGATTGTCCACACCTCAGACAGAACTGCCCGCCGGCGGGAAATTCAGCGCCGCACTCGGCGCAGGACGCAAGCGCAGGCCTCCCCGCAGAAGCCGAGCTTGCCTCTAGCAACTGTACCGGCTGCCCGCACTTGAGGCAGAACTGCGAGCCCTCAGGGAGACTCGCGCCACACTTGCCACAAGACACAGCAGTCTCCAGCGGGTTTTTCGACCGTCTGCGAAACATACGGAACATACGGAACATAATTGAAGAGAAGGTCCTGTGCCTCCGGCGCGCCTATTCAGAAATATAGGGTGTTAGCGTGCCTTAGGCAGCGTTTTTTTGCAAGGTTTGGGAATCATAGGTTCGGGAATCACAGCGTTGGAATCGTGGGCAGCGGGTTCTGCTAAACTTGCTTCCCCGGAGGAGCCATGAGCAGCGATATGGCGGATACCCAGCCGGCGGTTCATCTCGGTGAGATTGGGCAAATCGCCTTGACGGTTCGCGATTTGGCGCGGGCCAGGGATTTTTATCAAAACGCTCTCGGCATGCAGTTCCTTTTTGACGCAGGCACCATGGCCTTTTTTCAGTGCGGAACGGTCCGGCTCCTGATCGGTGCTTCGGACAAACCGCTCTCTGGCGAGGGCGCGATTTTGTACTTTCGCGTGGCAGATATTCGCGGGGTGCATTCTGCGCTGAAAAATCGAGGCGTAACCTTCCTCGAAGAGCCGCATCTGGTGGCCAGGATGAAGAGTCATGATCTTTGGATCTGCTTTCTGAAGGACCCAGACGGCAATACTCTAGCCCTCATGAGCGAGATCACAACCCCTCCATCCGAGGGATAAGTCCGATGACCGCTGGCGCGTGCGCTCCTGCTGGTCCAATTCGCCGGGAATGAAAAGCCCCCAGCCAAAACGGTTGAGGGCTCTTCAGAAGCGCTCCGCACGCCCGGTGGACGTTTTGGACGCCTGGATCTTAGCGACGCCAACCGCGGTAGTCAGCGCGAACCCTGTGATCCCAGCCTCCGTTAGCCCAGCGCCGGTCCCCGTAGAAGTGTCCCGGATAGAAGTTGGCGCGAGGAACATAGGCCGGCGCATAGGCGTAGGGATGCGCCTGGTAAAAGTACGGCCGCGGCGGCGCGACCACGNNACCAGGCCCGTATTTGACACTCTTCCACCGTCCCCGGTCTGGGGACTAGCTTCGGCCGCGGCGGCGCGACCACGTAGCCATAAGCCGGACGATGATAGGCCGGGCCAACGCCGACTCCGATGACGACTCCGGCGTTTGCCTGGGGCGGACTGGCCAAAGTCAGCACCGCGGCCAGGCCCAGCAGAGCGAATAACGTTGATTTCATCATGTTTGTATTCCTCCGTGCTCGATAGTGAAAACCCTCGCGCCTCGCTAAAGTTGTGACCCGCGCTGAAAGCCAATGTGGACAAGGGTTTCGAGATGGTGAGGTTTTTTTGCACCTGCGATCAAGTAAGTGACGGATTGTGTCACTTTCGAGAGACGGGGCTCAGGGCATTTTGCCTGGTGTTGGTAAAGCCGGAGGCTGACCGGAATCGCGAGCGAGTGAGCGGTTAGAACGGCCGATTTTCAAGGGCGGGGGAACAAAGTTCTTCTAGGCCGGGGAGAAGGGATTCTTCGGGTTGATGCTCGATGGTTCCGCCCAGCAGACGCGCCAGGCTCATGAGCGCTTTGCTGTTGCACGCCGGGCAGGCGCCGTGCAGCGTCTCGTTGACGATGAGTTCACAGTTGGCGCACAACAGAGCATCTCTCAGCCGGACCACGTTCAGTTCTTCCAATCCCTTAATTGCATTCATAGACTTTGCCCCCCACCCGGAACCCCGATTTGCTTCCCTCATAGAAACACGCATTCGCTCGGAGAGTTGTTCTCCAAATGCAGGGGGTTGCCGCTGTGGCACCGGCGGCGCGCCTGCCCTCGATCGGTTTGACTGGTAGCGAGTCTGGGGTACACTCCGATTCATGCTATTCATGGTCATCGAGAACTTCAAAGATGGCGATGCCCGGGCCATCGGCGAACGCTTCAAGCGGGGCGGGCGCATGTTGCCCGCAGGCCTGACCTACCACGCCAGCTGGATGGACTCGACGGGCGTTCGGTGCTTCCAGGTCATGGAGACAGCCGATCCGGAATTGCTCCAGACCTGGGTCAGCCGCTGGAATGATCTGATCGACTTTGAAATCGTCTCGGTCGAAACCTCGGCTGAGTTCTGGGCCCAGACGCGGCCGGGATGAAGCCGCATCCGGGGTGGAAAAGAAGGCGACGGCCGATGCCGACGGCGAACTGTACCTGAACCTTCAGGCCGCCTGCTCTTGCAAGTTATGGCTCGAGCCTGCAAACTGATTCATGCGTGTCCTGTCCCGGTTTCTAACTTCCGCCGTTGATGCCGCCCGTTTCCCGGAGATAAATCTGCCCGAAGTAGCCTTCCTGGGGCGCTCTAACGTCGGCAAATCGAGCGTGATCAATTCCCTGCTGGAAGCCAAAGTCGCAAAGACCAGCTCCACCCCGGGACGCACCCGCGCGATTAATTTCTTTGAGTTGCGATGGGCCGGAAAACCGCAGCCGGAGTTGGTTTTTGCCGACTTGCCAGGCTACGGATACGCCAAGATTTCCCGCGAAGTGTCGGGACAATGGCCGGGCTTCATCGAGCCTTATCTGCGAACCCGCTCGAGCCTCGCGCTGTGCGTGGCCCTGGTCGATGTCAATGTGCCGGTGCAGGAGCGCGACAAACAACTGCTCGATTTCCTGAGATCGATCGAGCGAGAGTTCCTGGTTGTCGCCACCAAGAGCGACCGACTTTCGGGCAATCAGTTGCACAACGCCCTGCGAACCCTGCAGCAGGATATTTCGCTGTCCCGGATCCTTCCCTATTCGGCAAAGACGGGAGCGGGACGGGAAGAGGTTTGGAAGGAGATTCGCGCGGCCGCGAACAAACCGGTTGCACCAACCTACGGCTTATGACTCTACGGTGACGAGCCCGCCTGCGACCGGAGCCCGTTACCTTCGAGTAGCTTGGCGGCGCAAGATGTAAAACGATCCGCTATCATGGACCAACTATGGCCAGGTGCTTAATCACAGGAGTTGCGGGCTTCATCGGGTCGGCGCTGGCGCGGGCAGTGCTGGCACAAGGCGACCAGGTCCGAGGAATCGACAATTTTGCCACGGGAAAGCGCGAGAACCTGGGCGAGATTCTTACCCAAATGGATTTTCGGCAAGTCGATCTGCTGGATCTCGAGGCGTTGCGCGAGGCTTGCGTCGAAGTGGATTACGTGCTGCATGAAGCCGCAATCCCTTCCGTGCCGAAGTCAGTGCTCGATCCACTGGGTAGCAATCGCGCCAATGTGGACGGTACGGTCAATCTGCTGGTGGCGGCGCGGGATGCGAAGGTGAAGCGTGTGGTATACGCGGCTTCGTCCTCGGCTTACGGCGATACTCCTACCTTGCCGAAGCGCGAAGACATGACGCCGAATCCGATTTCTCCCTACGCCGTGGCCAAGCTGGCGAGCGAGCACTACATGATTTCTTTTTATCGCTGTTATGGGCTTGAAACCGTGGCGTTGCGTTACTTCAACATCTTCGGGCCGCGGCAGGATCCGCCGTCTCCCTATTCGGGGGTGCTGGCGAAGTTCATCACTCGAATGCTGCGCGGAGAACAGCCTGCAATCTTTGGCGACGGCGAACAGAGCCGCGACTTCACTTATATCGACAACGCCGTCGAGGCGAATCTGCTGGCCTGCAAAGCCCCCGCGGGCCAGGCGGCGGGACAGGTCTTCAACGTGGCCACCGGCCGCAGAGTCACGCTGAATGAGACCTTCGAGTTGTTGCAGGGTCTGACATCCTATACGGGTCAGCCGGGGTACGGGCCGGAGCGCGGCGGCGATATCAAACACTCGCTCGCCGACATCGCAAAGGCAAAAGCCGGTCTGGGCTACAAAGTCGAAGTCGATTTCGAAGAAGGACTGCGCCGCACGGTGCAGTGGTATCGCGGTAGGTGAGTACGAGCGCCCGATTTTAGCAATGTCCTATCAGAGGAACAATTTCGTCGGTGAGCTGCCGAGACGCATGCAGCCATCGCTCGCCAGGAGCCCGATTCTGATTGTAGTAGCGATAGTTCAACCCCTGAGCCCTCCCATTCCTTTCGGCCGCCGGCCCAAGCAACGCGACCGTTCCAACCGCGAGTACCACGCCCCACTTTTTCCCGCGGCGGCTATGCCACTCCGGACATGCTTGCTTTTGTAATGTTTTTCAGCCAACCACGCACTCTTGCTGGAGATGCCGAAATGCAGACGATGACGCGAGAACTGGTAGACGCGGTCCTGGAAACCGGGGCCGATACTACTTGCCTTACCGCCTGCATCCGACCACCGGGCAGTCTCGCCGCGCATATCCGCAAGCCGAACGAGTTCTTCAATTTAAAAAAGCGTTACGATCCGCAGGAGCTCTTTCAAAACGAGTTCTATCAGAAATACGGAAGCAATCGGTAAGGCAACCACTTCAGGGACGCCTGGCTTCCGAGAGCCGGAAGCCGCCGTTACGTTAGTTATCTACGTCCCGATTACCGACATGTCTAGAGTGTGGACATGACACTTTCCTCGATGGTGGTTTCGCGTGACTGGCAGGAAGTCAGTGTTCTGGAATGCATTCTCGGCGGTCTGCAAATGGACGTTGCCGTGGAAAACGAACCGCAGCGGGCTCTGGCCCGGCTCGCCAAGTCGAAGATCGATGCCCTCATCGTTGACTGCGATCTGAATGGGAGCTCCCAATTTTTGCGCGAACTGCAAAGCGTGGGAGGGCAGCCGAGAACCATTCCGCTGGTCATTATGGGAAGCCCGCATTGCAATCAGACTTTGGATGAGAGCGGCGCTCTGTTTGCTTTCGAGAAACCGATTTCTGTGGAACAGGCCGTGCGAACTCTCTCGGCGGCGCGCAATATGATCCTCGACGGACGCCTGCGGTACCATCGCACCGGTCTGGAAGTGCCGGTATCGTTGAGCCGCAAGGGCCACAAAGCCACGGCCGCATACCTGGTCAATCTGAGCCAAGGTGGAATGCAGATTCGCACCCATGACCTGGTCGAGGCGGCAAAGGCGCTACAAGTTTCGTTCGAACTGCCGGGCGCGAGGACGGGATTGAAAGCCAAGGCGGAAATAGCGTGGCAGGACAAGCGCGGCAATCTGGGCATCCGCTTTGTGAAGCTGGCTCCACAACAGCAGCGAACCCTGCAGCTCTGGCTTGCGCAACAGTATTTTGCGAATTGATTTACCAGATACCGATCTACGTCATTGTCGCCGAGATTGACCGGCGAGATCCCGATTTACGAAGTTAAACGCAGCGCCAGGGATCCGACGCCTGCTCAGCGGAAACGGGCACCATTCCCGTCTTCATCCTCTGCCCCGCCCCACCCGGCCATGCGGGCCAATCGCGCACCCGGGCTTGCTCCTCCCAACAGCCGAAAGAATCCCCAATATAGCGCGGCGACAAGAATTGCGGCTGCACTTGCCGTGGCTAACGGCCATGGCGGCGGTTCACCGGTGATCGAGAGAAAAACCAGCGCGAACAGCAAAACAGCCGCCACCACAACAAGTGTGTTGATGGTCCAGATAAGACCGCGACCGGAGAGCGGCTGCGAGAGCCACTCCAAATCGGCCGATGGCAACTTTTGATGGAAAGAATCGACATTGCCGGCAAAGACCGATATCAAGGGATCGGGCCGCGCAGGCACCTCGATGACATGGACGGGGGCTGCAGAAACCATCAATCCATCGTCTTCGTAGACCTCCGCCTCGGACAAGGCGCTGGGTGATCCAGCAAACGGTGATGGAGCAAATGGGGTCCGGGCCATCGCTGTTCGAGCCAACGCGGCTCCGGCCGATGCTGTTCGGGACATTGCTGATCCGCCAACTGCGGCTCCGGCAACTGCTGTCCCGAAAAAGATCGAGCCTTCCCGCTCAGAATGCGGGAAGACTCCTTCGAGCAGGTTCCCGAAAATCCATTCATTGATCTGCCGGGCTGTCTTGGGCGAGAGTTCGAGGAAACGGATGCCGCACTGTCCGGAACGCGTTGCCCACGTAACCTCGCCGCGCGTTTCCACGCGCAGCCGCGGACGGCACAATTCGAAGCGCACGCGCACCTGCTGCTGCGGACGAACCGCCGCCACCACCTGCAACCCGATCCCCTGATGACTGATATTGCGAACAATACCGCCGTTCGCCTGCTCCACACAGGCGTAGATCAGGGTGCGAAGTTCGTGCCTGTATTGAGAGCGCGTTTCTTGCGCGGGAGCTGTTCCTGCGTCCATCCATACACCGCCAAATCACACCGCCAAATCGCCGGTCGGCTAGAATCGTATTTTCTCGAAAATTCTTTTGATCTTATCGCCGGATGGAGGTGCCGCCTTAGTAACTACAGTGGTTCGGAGGAATCCGGTCGAAAGGAATCCGCTTGGTAGAGACGGAGCTTACTAGGTCTCGTGCGGACGCATCGCGAACCCGTCATTCGGAGGTGGCGCGGGCAGGATCGCTTACCAAGGTACATGGCCAAATGGGCATGCTTAAGTAATTGAAACTCCGCTCAAAGCCCGATAACTTACAAGTGAACTGTCTTCAAATGGCAACCACCACTACCAAGCCGGACTTGGACGTAACCACTCCGTTGGCCGGGGTCGGTGTACCTACCTGGCCGCCGGAGCAGAGCGCCTCCGCCATTTCCGATTATGGTGAGAAAGAT
>PKYX01000551.1 GCA_003132825.1 Acidobacteriaceae bacterium | reverse complement strand
TCATCATCCAGACAACCCTCACATCGGAAGGCTGGGATTTTCCTCCGGCAGCGGGTCGGCAATCTGCTTTAGGTCGGGATTGTGTCTCAAAAGCGACTCCGGAGCTCGGACGCGTTGGCCGCTCAGCATGTGCTTCAGTTGCAGCGCGTTCACTGCCGCTTTCGCCTGGAAGTGATTGTTGGTGACCACGTAGACGACCTCGGCTCTCTGCGCGATGCGGGTGATCTTGTCCTTCCATCCCTCCAGTTCTTGCTCTTTGTAGAAGTAGTTGTAGCGGTCCGCGCTTTTTTCCGCTTCAAACCATTGATCATAATTTCGCCCGTGCAGGCGGACGTAGCCGACTGGGGAGGTCACGTATTCGGTCGGTTCGAGGGAACGACCGATCAGGGGCTGATCAATGTTGCAGAAGGCCACGTGCATCCCTACGAAGTAGCTGAGAGTCTCCGGATTGTCCCAGCTCGAATGCCGTATTTCGACGACGCGAGGAAATTCGATGAACTGGCCGAGCAGAGTCTCGAGGTATTCGCGGTTCAGGGCGGTGTTTTTGAACGACACGGGAAATTGGATGAGCAGCGCGCCCAGCTTTCCGGTCGAGGCCAGTGCGTCCAGTCCCTCGCGGGCCAGGCTTTCGTCTTGCTGGCTGGGCCGGATCGTCGCGGCGGAAGTTGGTTCCATCACCGCCAGCGGGGAGTGCGTGAAGGAACGGTGCAGCTTTGCGGTGAAAACAAATTTCGGATTGACGGCTTCGACTCGCCGCGCCCACAGCTTGGCTAGTTCCGGCTTGATGTGGCCGTAGAATGACGTATTGACCTCCACCATGTCAAAACACTGCGCCAGGTATTCGAGCGGATGCTGCTTGCGGCGCGTCATTCCCGGTGGATAGAAAACTCCTTCCCAGTCCTTGTAGGACCAGCCTGCCGTGCCGACGCGAATCTGTGGCGATGCTGTCAATCGCTCAAGCCAGGAGAGGCACTCGACGGCAGGTTAGCACAACCAAGCTTGCGGTTCGGATATGGGTCGCGGAATCAGAGGCATGGCTTCTTTCAATAGAACACCAGCATCACCCAGTACGCGCCGCTGGGGTAGGTCGAGTTGCGGGCAAAGCAGGCGCCCACGGCGAAGGCGTGAAGGTTGGGATCGGCGATCGCCTGGGCCGCAGGCGAGGGCAGGGTCTGCGGTTCGAGGATCGTGTACCGCACGATGTAGCGGACCTGCCCGGGTTGTGCCGGGGCAGGCGCGCGGAGAGAGTGTGCCCGGGCCAGAGCACAGGACTCGGACTGGGCAGCGCTGCCATCCTTCTGTTGCAGCCGGGGCAAGCTCGAATCCGCGCGTGTCGCCTGCACGCTCTTGGCGATAAGACCGACCGCCCCTTGGGCGGAGAAAGCGGGCAGGCTGTGTCCGAAATCCTCGACGACATACAGGGTAGAACCGCGGCGCACCACGCCAATCCCGGCCACGTTATAGGCCGCGTGCAGCAGGTTTTCGCGATGGTGAGGCGAGCGCATGAAGCCATCATGGACACCGGCGGGGTCGGTCCCGTAAGCCACATTTTCCGCCATTCCATCGAGGCGCAGGGTGCAGTCGGCGGTCAGCCGATCGGAGAGTGCCGCCTCGTCCGGGAATTGGTGGGATAACTGCTCGCGCGCGGCCATCACCACCGCATGCCGCCGCGCCGCGAGTGTCAGGCAGGCATCCATTTTCAAGGGTGAGAGGCTCGCCTCAGCCCTCGATTGGTTCGCCCGGTCAAGCAAATCGCGCTCCGCTTGCACCTCGTAACTGGACTGTTCTTTGCCCCGAGGAACCCGTTGGGCACTGGCTGGCGGTGAAACCGGCGGATGAATGGCCCCGGCGAGTGACGCCCAGCCAATCACGAGCAGCGATAGCAGAAGTCTGACCATGGCCCCCATGACAACGAGATCGGCCTCCGATTGCGCGCCCTTGAGCTATTCGTGAGGGGCCTGGAGGATGCCCCCGAGCACCCCGAGTTTCCCGTCAATCGGCCCCGTCTTTAGGTCAGTGATGTCCAGGCCGAGGATTTTCGCGATCAGCGGGTACAGGTTCACGTTCTCAAATGGGGGAACGACGGCGCCCGGACGGATATCCGGTCCAACGGCAACGAAAAGGGCTCTCATTTCGGGCACACGGTTCGGGTCGTACCCGTGAGCGCCGGCCGGTATGGCCTGCGGCCTTTGCGCATCGGCGCTGACGCGAATGAAATAAGGTCCGGTGGCTAGGATGATCGGATCCCCGGCCCGGGGATTGCGATCGAAGTGCAATGCGGCGGGTACCTCCGCCCGGCGGTACACGAGAAACTTGTCGCTTTTCCCGCGCAGCGCCTGATACGCCGTTTGCGCGTCGGCCTCGGACTTCGGATAAAGACTCAAACCGACGATGGTTTCAAACCCCCCGGTATTCAACCCGAACCGATCGAGCGCGATCGGCCCATCTTCGACCTTCGCCATGCCATGGTCCGCAACCACGATCAGGTCCACCGGCAGATGAAGACCTTTCAGGCCGGTCGCCAGACGGCCGATCTCGTCGTCTAGTTCGTGCACTGCGTCCGCAACCTGCGGACTGTCGGGGCCATATTGATGGCCGGCATGGTCGGTGTCGGAAAAATACAAGGTGATAAAGTGCGGTCGCTCGGGCGGCGGAAGCTCGAGCCAAGCGAGTACCTGCTGGACCCGCTTCTGATTGGGAAACTTATCATCGAATCTGAGGTAATAGGTGGGGCGCGTACCCTGAATGGCGGCTTCAGAACCCACCCAGAAGAAGGAGGCGGAGCGCATACCTTGCTGCTCGGCCAGCACCCACAGCGGAGTGCCCCCGTACCAGGTGCCGTCGGTGACCGATTTCGGGTCGCGGGAGTCGTAGACTTCTTTTCGCACGGGATCGAAGAAGTTATTGGCGACGATTCCGTGATGCTCGGGGTAAAGCCCGGTGATGAGGGTGTAATGATTTGGAAATGTGATGGATGGGTAGGCGGGAATCATTCCCTCGGGTGCGCTCGCGCCCTGGGCAGCGAGATCGAGAAGATTCTTCGCGTGGTAACGTCGGGCGTAGTCATAGCGGAAGCCATCGAGCGAAACCAGGATCACGTAGGGCTTCGGCAACTGCTCGGGAGCATTCGGTCCGTGGTCGACAACCACCACGGGCGAGATTGCCTGGGCCTGACACGCGGCGCTCAGCCCACAGGCCAGGGCGACGAAGCAAAACCAACCAACCCAAATCGGTTTTCGCACTGTAGGCCTTCCGAATCTCCCGGGGCATGCCGGGACCCGCCTGCCGATCCATGAACAACCGAAAACTTCTGTCGAAGACCGCATTGTACAGGGGGGTGTGATGGCGCGCTCGCCACAACGGGGGAACCAAACTACAGCTTTGCTTCCCTGCACCTAGCTTCTAGAATTCAACTCAGCATAACCTCATGGTCATTCCATTGTTCTGGGTTCTTGTCGGCGCGCTTTTGGGGAGCGGACTGCTTTGGCTGGGGTTGCGCTCTCGGTCCGCTACGCTGCGTGCCCGATTATCCTTCGCCAGCGATGGCCTCGAGGCCGCCCGGGCTGAGCTCGCCTCGCAGCAGGAAGCCAACATCCAATTGCGCGAGCAGATCGCAGGGCTCAGAAAGACTTTGGAACACCAAAGCTCAGCCAGCCAGGAAAAATTGGAGGTCCTCGACCGAGCAACGGCGCAGTTGCGGGACGCATTCAGCAGCCTGGCCGCCGAAGCCCTGCGCAGTAACAACCGCTCGTTTCTCGAGCTGGCGAAAACCAGCTTGGAGAGGTTTCAGAGTGAGGCGAAAGGTGATTTGGAGGCGCGGCAGCGGGCGGTCGAACATCTGGTCATGCCGATTCAGGAGTCGCTCGGCAGAGTGGACGAAAAGATCCAGCAAATCGAAAAGGAGCGCGGGCAGGCCTACTCAACCCTGACCGAGCAGGTTCGTTCCCTGATTGGGACACAAGAACAGCTACGAAACGAAACTGGCAATCTGGTGAAGGCGCTGCGGGCGCCGTCGGTCCGCGGACGCTGGGGAGAGATTCAGTTGCGGCGCGTGGTCGAGATCGCGGGCATGCTTTCCTACTGCGATTTTGCCGAGCAGGAAACGTTGCATACCAGCGATGGCCGGCTGCGGCCGGACCTCGTCGTGAAACTTCCCGGCGGCAAGCGGGTGGTGGTGGATGCAAAAACGCCCCTGCAGGCCTACCTGGAGGCGATTGAGGCGACCGACGATGAGGTCCGGCGCTTGCGGTTGGCCGACCATGCGCGTCAGGTGCGGGACCACATGACTCGCCTCAGTTCTAAGTCCTATTGGGAGCAGTTCGAGGCTTCGCCCGAGTTTGTCATCATGTTCCTACCTGGTGAGACTTTTTTCAGCGCCGCCCTCGAGCAAGATCCGGGCCTGATCGAACAAGGGGTCAGCC
>PKYX01000423.1 GCA_003132825.1 Acidobacteriaceae bacterium | reverse complement strand
GCGTTACGTCAGAGTTGCCCGTTATCCGCTCATCACATGAAGAGAAGTCAAACATCTACCAAGGATGTGATAAGTCTAGACTCAGGGCATTGCGCAAGCGGCGCGAACGGCCGACCAGCGCTGACAGTCAGTGGTGTGCACCTCATAAATTGACTGCCACTGAGCATCACCATATCATTATTGTTCTGTTCGACTCCCCGCCGTCATGATCGGTACGATTATTTCCCATTATCGGGTGCTCGAAAAAATCGGCAGCGGAGGCATGGGCGTCGTCTACAAAGCCGAAGATACCCGTCTGGCCAGGTTTGTCGCACTTAAGTTTCTTCCCGACAGCGTCGCCCATGACCCAGCAGCGCTGGAGCGGTTTCGGCGCGAGGCCCGAGCAGCATCGGCCCTGAATCATCCGAATATCTGCACGATCTATGACATTGGCGAACTCGACGGCCGCGCCTTCATGGTCATGGAGTTCCTTGACGGCGTGGCACTGAACCACCTGATCGCGGGTCGTCCAATCGAAACCGAACATCTTCTGGACATCGCGATTGAGATCGCCGATGCGCTCGATGCCGCCCACGGGGAAGGCATTGTGCATCGCGACATAAAGCCTGCCAACGTATTCGTGACCCGGCGCCGACACGCCAAGATTCTCGACTTCGGTCTGGCCAAACTTGCACTGCCACAAACCGCATCCGCCGAGGAAAAGACGGTTACGCTGCAGGGAACCGAACCGGGCGTGGTGATGGGGACGGTGGGCTACATGTCTCCGGAGCAAGTGAAAGCAAAGGATCTGGACTCGCGCACCGATCTGTTCTCTTTCGGAGCTCTGCTTTACGAAATGGCAACCGGGAAACGGCCGTTCGAGGGATCGAGCCCGGGCGAAATCTGTAGTGCCATTCTTCACGACCAGCCAGTCGTGCTGTTGGCGGCGAACCCGCAATTGCTCGTCGGACTGGAACCGGTCATTCGCAAGGCTTTGGAGAAGGACCGTGACCTGCGCTATCAGATCGCTTCGGAAATTCGCGCCGACTTGATTCGCCTGAAGCGGGACACGAATTCTGGGCGTTCTGCGGCATCGACCGCAGGACAAAATTTGGACGTCGCCCCCGCGACCGCCATTGGGGGCAAAGGCCGTTCGACGGTATGGCACTCCCTGCCTTGGGCACTCGCCGCGATTGCAGCGCTTGGCATGCTCGCCTTCCTGTTCCGCCCCACGCTGCCTCCGCCTACGGTTTCCGGATTCGTGCAGCTCACGCACGACGGAGTGCCAAAGATCCTGATCGGAACGGATGGCTCGCGTCTTTACCTGGGAGAGAATCAACCCGCGCCAACGCTGTCGCAGGTTTCTGCAGCCGGCGGTGATGTTGTCGCCCTGCCGGTCCTTTCACCGAGGATGTATCCGCTCTCCGTTTCACCGGATGGTTCTGCCCTGCTCATGTCCCAGGGTGCGGGTATTTGCAGTGATTGCCCGTTCTGGGCTGTTCCGACCGTGGGTGGTTCTCCACGCAAACTCGCGGGGGCCGCAGGTCCCGGTGGAGCGTGGTCTCCGGACGGTGAGAAGCTTGCGTATGGAGATTTGCACGGCGTTTACCTCGCCAACCCCGATGGGACGCAGCCCACGAAGCTCGCCGCATTGCCGGGCGGAACGAGATACGCGTGGTCGCCAGACAGTAAGAAGATCCGATTTACGACCGGCGATATTTTTGAGCCGCACAAGATATGGAACGTCTCGCGCGACGCCTCGAACCCGCAGCCTTTGCTGCCAGGATGGAAGACTGGGACCGACCAGTGCTGTGGTAACTGGACACCCGATGGAAACTACTTCGTTTTCGAGGCAGGTGGTCAGATCTGGGCTCGGCGTGAAACGGGAAGTTTATTTCACAAAGTAAGTTACGAACCAGTTCAGCTCACGAGTGGCGAAATCACGTACGGCGGCTTCTACGTTGTGCCCAGCAAGGGCGGTAAAAAGCTCTTTGCGGTAGAGGCTCTGGGGCGTGGAGAACTCGAACGGTACGACTCAAAGGCCAAGACTCTGAAATCTTTTCTCGGCGGGATATCAGCACAGGACGTGGACTTTTCCAAAGATGGGCAGTGGGTTGCCTATGTTTTGTTCCCGGAGGGAACGGCCTGGAGGAGCAAAGTAGATGGAAGCGAGAAGCTGCAACTCAGCTTTCCGCCGCTTTACGCCATGCAGCCCCGCTGGTCTCCGGATGGCACAGAACTTTTATTTTGGGCGTTCGAGTCCGGCAAGCCTCCCCGCTTGTATGTCACTTCAGCCGTTGGAGGAACACCGCGAGAATTAATGCCCGACAGCGGCAACAATGTTCAGGCGGATGGGACATGGTCGCCGGACGGAAATTCGATTGCATTCGCGGGCGGACCGAGCGGAGCTGGACCAGCGGCATTTGAAATTGACACGATCGATCTCAAAACGCATCAGGTCACCATGGTTCCTGGATCACAGGGATTTTACTCACCGCGCTGGTCGCCCGATGGGCGCTATCTGGTCGCCGAGCCGAACACAGCGCAAAGCTTGAGACTCTATGATTTCAAGCTACACACGTGGTCTCTGCTGGCCAACGTAGGCGCGGGCTACCCATGCTGGTCGCGCGACAGCCAATATGTTTATTTCCAGGTCCGACGGGAAGACCAGGCAATTTCGCGGGTACGGATTCGAGACCGCGAGCTCGAGCAAGTCGCGAGGTTCGAAGGGATGCACACTACCGGCTACTGGGGACAATGGCTCGGTCTCGCACCCGACGACTCTCCGCTCATCCTCAAAGACGTTGGTACTGAGGAAGTTGTTTCAATGGATTTTCGGGAGCCATAGCTCGAGCGGGAGAGTAAGCGCCCGATGTTTCCTATTAGGCGTTCGCCTCGTCTGGCTGAGAGACCCAACTGACAGGATAAATGACACATCGCGGAAGCGAGATTCCGGCCGCAAGTGCATGTGTGGTCGGCAGCCCCTCCTTAATCGATAACGGGTTTGCCCGTTATCCCGGGAGTCATCGGGGTCGATGTACAACTTCCAAATCATTATCCTCCTTGCTCCTTTACCGGCCGATTCTCTTCGAAACCGGTTCCGTTGATTGACTTGGTTTGGGCAATGAACCTAAGATTTCCGGTCAGTGTCGGCCCCGACATACATCGGCCAAATCGTTTCGCACTACCGCATCGTTGAGAAGCTCGGTGGCGGCGGCATGGGGGTGGTGTCATTGGTTCCAATAGCTTACTTCCATTTCATCTTTTGGGGTCCAGACTTTCACGTTCTCAAGCCGGACTTTCATCATTTGCGCACGCCCACACATGCCGTCTAGACCGTCCTGCCCACCAGCCTCCCTTTCTCGTCCTCCTCGACATAGGCCCAGGGAAGATTCGGATCGTGGGTAAATACGGTCAGCCATTTCTCTGGAATCGCCTGCGCGTAATACCTTTTGCGGCTTTCGATGGTCTCCAGGGGATATAAATCAAACCCCATCACCCAATTCAGATCGAGGTGCGCGCTCGTCGGAATCAGATCCGAAATGTAACAAGCCGTTCTCCCCCCGCTGCGGATCACCACCGCCTGCATGTCTTTTGTGTGTCCAGGGAAAACCGCGAGTGAAATGCCGGGAACGATTTCCTGATCCCCCCGCAGAAGTTTCATCTGCCCACTAGCCACCAATGAGTCATAGTTGTCGGGGATATAGCTGACCCCGTCGCGCTGGTTTTCATGGGCATGATTCCACTCCCCTTCCTGCACGTAATAGGTCGCGTTCGGAAAAGTGGGGGTGGCCCGGCCCCCTTTGCGCGCCGTATTCCATCCGCAGTGATCGAAGTGCAGGTGGGTGTTGATGACGATGTCGACGTCGTCCGGTGACACGCCCGCGGCAGCAAGATTCTCGATCAACTGGGCGGGCTGCCCGTAAATCTCGGCCATCTTTTCGGAAAGCTTGTTGCCGATTCCGGTTTCGACCAGAAGCGTGCAATCGCCGGTCCGGATGACCAGCGAATTCAGGCCGCTCGGCACCCGGTTCTTGGGGTCCGCTTTGACTTTCCGTTCCCATAGGACCTTAGGCACCACCCCGAAGAAAGCTCCCCCATCGAGGTGGTAGATGCCGTCGGAGACGGCCGTAAGCTCGAAGTCCCCCAGGCTCAGACGATGCATAGTGGCCCCAGAGTGCAAATCTTACGGGCCAACCGAGTGCGCCGTCAAAACGCCCGTTCCCGCGTGCTAAAATCCCAGCAGCGCCATTCTCAACGATGCTTCCTGACGTTCATAACCTCAACGAGCTGCAGCAAGCCGACCGGGAGATCCTTCGCCTCAAAGAAGAGGTTGCCGCCTTGCCCAAGCGCATGGCGGCTATTGAAGAACGGGTATCCGGGACCAAGGCAGTCCTCGAGAGAGCCAAAACCGCAGTCAAGGCTGACGAAGCCGCCCGCCGCAAGTTCGAAACCTCCATCCAAGACCTGCAGCAGAAAATCTCCAAGTACCGTGATCAGTCGCTCGAAGTCAAAACCAACGACCAGTACAAAGCGCTGATGCACGAGATTCACTTCGCCGAACAGGACATCCGTACCAACGAGGACAAGATCCTGGAGCTGATGGTCAACGCCGAATCCCGCGAAAAAGACGTACGAGCGGCGGAGGCCGAACTGAAAGCGGAGATGGTTGAAATCGAAGAGGAAAAGGCCAGTGCCCGCGCCCGCACCGCGGAAGACGAAAAGCAATTGGCCGAGTGGAATGCCAAGCGCGACAAAGCCCGCGCCGGGGTGAATGTCGAGTTGCTGCGCCACTATGACCGCGTGTCAAAGTTTCGCCGGACCGGCCTGGCCGAGGTTCGCGATCACAAATGCATGGGATGCCAGGTTGTGCTGCGCCCGCAGACCTACAACGAGGTGCGCAGTGGCGCGGTGATCATCTGCGAGTCCTGCCAGCGAATTCTGTACTTCGATCCAAAAGCCGAGGTTGTGCTCGAGCGCCCCAGTTTGACCGCCAAACGCCGCACCCGTCCCAAGTCGCACGTGGACCGGGCCTGGTTTTATCGCCCCGATTTCGGCGATACCGGCGAGGTCTTCATCGCCTTTGCCAACGCCAATGGCAACGCCAGCCGCCGCGTCTACGACGCACACACCGGCCGCAAGATCGGCGAGACGCTGTATGAAGAAGGCGACTTCACCGCCAAATTTCCCGGTGACATTCGCTCCGGCACCCAACTCAGAAGCGGCCTGGAAGAGCAGCAGCTGGAAGAATGGGCGGCGGAACTCCCCATGGTCATTCTCGATGAGCTGCATGGTGATCTGAAGGCCGCCCTGGCTGAGGCCCCTGAAACCACCGAACATCCTGCGGCGAGCTAATCCCGGCCTGGGTTGCCGTGCCCCGGCGGAAGATCGGGTTGCGCTGCCGACAGACTCCTCTTGCCCCCCCACAGTGCCGGAGAACAGGAAGCTTCGCCCATCGCCCCCCCTGCGGCACCTCTAGCACCGCACCCATCAATCGATGCGCTCCACCCGGAAATAAGGTGAGCGAGGCCGGAGCCTGCGGCTCGAGGGACGGACACGGGTTACTATTTCAGGATGCCCACGAGCAGTGGTCCACCGGCAGCGTGCTCGGCAGTGAAAATTTCCCGCCGCGGCGCCACTCGTCTGAAAGAAGGCCACGTCTGGGTCTACCGTTCCGACATCATCTCCGCAGACGGCGTGGCTCCCGGGGCCTTGGTCAAGGTAACTGATGAGCGGGGCAAGAGCCTGGGCACGGCGCTCTATAGTAGCGCCTCGCAGATTGCCGTCCGCATGATTTCTGCCGGGCCGGTGGCTGACCTGCCCGGCCTGCTGCGCGAACGCCTGCAGGCAGCGGTCGCCTATCGTGTGCGGGTGGTGACCGATAGCGACGCGTATCGAGTCGTTTTCAGCGAGGCGGACTTTCTGCCCGGGCTGATCGTCGATCGCTATAACGACTTGCTCTCGCTGCAAGTGCTTACCCAGGCAATCGATCGGGAGCCGGTGCGTGAGGTGGTTACGGCGGAACTCAATCAGCAGCTCAAACCCGCCGCCATTGTCGAACGGGTCGATCCCCGGGTGCGGGAACTGGAGCAGCTCGCTCCCCGGTCCTCCGGCTTGATCCAGGGTGAGAAAAACAACACCATCTTCACCATGAACGGGGTGCGTTTCCACTACGACGCACTCGAAGGCCAGAAGACCGGTGCCTTTCTGGACCAGCGCGAAAACTACGCGGCCGCCGCCCAGTACGCGCGGGGCGANNGGTATTGATAGTTCGCGGCCTGCCTTGGAAGTCGCCGACCGCAACGCGGCGCTCAACGGCCGCGAGATCGAATGGATCGAAGCCAACGCCTTCGACCTGCTGCGCGATTCAGCCGACGCAGGACGCAGGTTCGACACCATCGTCCTCGACCCACCCGCCTTCGCCAAGAGCAAGAAAACCCTGGATACAGCCCTGCGGGGTTACAAGGAACTCAACCTGCGCGCTCTCAAGATGCTGCGGCCTGGCGGCACCCTGATCACCTGCTCCTGCTCCTATCACATCAGCCTGGCTGACTTCATGCAGGTAGTGGCCGATTCCGCCCGCGATATGCATAGAACCCTGCGCGTCTTCGAGACTCGCAGTCAGGCCAGAGACCATCCCATTCTTCTAGCCGTGCCCGAAACTGCCTACCTAAAGTGTCTGATTGCAGGTGTAAGCTATTGAAAATAAGCATATAGATAACATTGATTATACAACGCTCATATTTTAGCATCGCAACATGCTAAAGTTTCATCCAAGCTGATGGAGCAC
>PKYX01000190.1 GCA_003132825.1 Acidobacteriaceae bacterium | reverse complement strand
CGCGGACTAGGCTGAGTCCCCAGCATGCTCCGGATGCGCATATGCTCGGCTCTAATCCGAGACGCCGAAGGCGTCGCCAACCTGGTAAACACAGCCTTCGGTCCCGAGCGCTTCTTTACCGCGGAGGATCGCACCAACCCCGACAAAGTTCGCGCGCTTCTTGAAACCGGGAAGTTCCTGCTGCTCGAGGACTCGGGTTCGCTCGTCGGCTACGTCGAGCTACGCGGGGAACGGGGATACTTTGGCCTGCTGTCGGTCGACCCCAGCCGCCAGCGATCCGGCCACGGGTCGCGATTGATTGGGGCGGCGGAAGACTATTGCCGCTCGGCCGGCTGCCGCCTCTTGGATCTCACGCTGGTGAATCTGCGAACCGAGCTGCCCGCGATGTATCAACGCCTGGGCTATCGTGAAAATGGCACCGAACCGTTTCCTGCCGAAAGTAAACTGCCCTGCCACCTGGTCAAGATGACGAAGCCTCTCCGCGGGCCATCGGGACTCGGTTAGCCAGGTACCTCCGATAGGCGCCGCCCTTCCCTGCCCGGCTGAAACCAACTCGGGGCGGACGGCAGATCCTAACCCCGAGGTAAATAGTTTTGTAAAGGGCCTATGGCCAGGGCGGGAGTTTCGGGCACGACAACCGTCCGGGGAAGAACGGTGGCATAGAATACCCAGAGGCGGGGTTGGCGGGGCGAAACCGGGTGCGATCGCTAGGGGAGGTGTTTTTCTGCGCGGTTTTCTGTTTGTGCTCGTGGCGGCGACCATGGCTATGGCAAGCCCGGCGGCCGATATCCACTCGATTGCCGGGGGAGTGGACCGACACTACAACCAGCTCGACAGCTTGCAGGCGGAATTCAGCGAGATCTATCGTGGCGCGGGGGCGGAACGGGTCGAATCGGGCACGCTCTGGCTCAAAAAACCCGGCAAGATGCGCTGGGAGTACCGGTCTCCCCAACAAAAACTGTTCCTCAGCGACGGGCAGAACGCCTGGCTCTATCTGCCCGACGATCGGCAGGTGCGGAAGACTTCGGCGCGCAAGCTCGACGACCTGCGCTCGCCTCTGGCTTTCCTTCTGGGAAAGGCCCACCTGGAGAAGGAATTGCAGGGCCTTTCTCGGGCTTCGGACCTGACCCCGTTAATGCCAGGGGACGTAGTCCTTCGGGGTGTTCCAAAGGCATTGGCAACCAGCGTAAATCAAGTCATGCTGGAGGTTACACCGGACAGCCGGATTACCCGCATCATAGTAGAAGGCGCCGACGGAACCCAGACCGAGTACCGTTTCAGCGACCAGAAAGAAAATGTCGAGATCCCGAGGCAGAGTTTCCGTTTCACGCCGCCCCCCGGAGTCGAGGTGATTATCGGCGAGTTCGGTCAGTAAGCGGAAATCGACCCGGAGCCGGCAGCAGGGCCCGCGGTTTTATGCTCTTTGATCCTTGCATGCAGGGTGGCAATCATTTAGCGGCATTTGGGGGGGGCCTAAACGAGCCGGGCAGGGCACATACCCAAAGGGGCACATTCATCCTAGGTTGAGGTTTGGAATGCTAGACTTGAATGGATCCCCCAGGGTCCATCCGAACTGAACATATGGCGGAATTTGTGATCAAGGCGGCGGACGAGCGCGGACACCTTCTGCAGCAGGTGGAACGCGGTTACTCGGAGTCTGAAGTCCGCGACCGTTTCGTGCAGCAGGGTTACCTGGTTTACTGGGTGAAACCCCGCGGTATTTTTTCCGCAGGCCAGATGTCGTTTTCCCGTGGGCGAAAAATCCGGCAGAGCAGGTTTGTGATTTTCAACCAGCAGTTTCTCACCCTGATTAAAGCTGGCCTGCCCATTCTGAGTTCGCTCGACCTGCTCATCAAGCGCCAGAAAGATGCGCAAATGCGCTCGGTGCTCGAGAACGTGCGCGACCGGGTCAAAAGCGGCGAACTGCTCTCCGACAGCTTCGCGGCGCAGGCGGTATTTCCCAAAATCTACACCACCACCCTGCTGGCGGGCGAAAAGAGCGGCAACATGGAAGAAGTGCTGGGCCGCTATATTTCGTTCCAGCGCCTGGCCCTCACTTTCAAGAAAAAGCTGGCGGTTTCGCTGGTGTATCCCACGCTGCTGGTGGTCATGGTGACGGGCATGATTGCCTTCCTCATCACCTATGTCGTGCCGCAGTTCGCCCTGTTGTTTCAGAATATGGACGCGCAGCTGCCGGCCCTCACCCTGCTCATGCTGAATATCGGAACCCATGCGCAGAAATACGGTCCCGCCGTGGCCATCCTGCTGGTGGTGGTGATCGTGGCGCTGTGGCGCTGGAAAGCCACCGACAAGGGAGCGGAGAGTGTGGACCGCGTCCTCCTGGCCATGCCCTTGCTCGGACAAATCTGGCTGAAGTATCAGGTCTCGAATTTTTCTCGTATGCTTTCCACCCTACTGGCCGGCGGTCTTCCGCTGGTGCCGTCGCTTGAAACCGCGGGCGCTTCGATGAGCAGCCGCCGCATTCTCAACGGGGTTGCGCAGGCGACGACTCGGGTGCGCGAAGGCCAGACCCTGGCCAAGAGTTTGGAAGAGCANNGGCGCCTTGCCAGCGATGCTCAATTCGGTGGCGGAATTTTACGAAGAGGACGTGCAGACTGCGCTCGGCGCAACCATGGCGCTGATTGAACCCTTGATCCTCATTATCATGGCGGTATTTGTAGGTGGTGTGCTCATCTCCTTGTATCTGCCCCTGTTTTCGCTCGGATCGAGCGGCGCTCTGAAGTAGTGGAACGGTGGGGGCGGGGAGATTTGGACGGCGAGAATGGCAGAACAGAAACCAATCTTGATTAACGGCGGCAGTGTAGGCCGGATCGGTTCGGCGCTCCCGGCGGCTGAGCTCGAAAAGGCGCAGGATGTGGCGCGGCGCTACCGCTGCGAGTTCGTCGACCTGCACAATTTCCAGCTGCACCACGATCTTTTCAAGAAGATCCCGGTGCACTTGATGTTTCGCTACAACTTCGTTCCGCTCGAGGAGACCCCCGACGGCCGTTTGGCCATCGCCATCGCCGACCCCAGCCAGTTGATGATGATCGATGAAATCAGCTTGCTGCTCAGCAAGCGGGTCATCACCAAGGTCTCCACCCTGGCGCAGATCACGGAAATCCTGAAGAAGACCGAACAGTCGAAACGCGTGCTCGAGGAAGCGAGCGAGGGCTTCGCGCTCGACCTGGTGACCGAGGATGAAAGCGGCGATGAAACCATCTCCATCGACCGGCTGACGGGCGAAGGCGACAGCCCCATCATTCGCCTGGTCGATACCACCATCTTCACCGCGTTACAGCGCCGCGCCAGTGACATCCATATCGAGACTCGCGACGACTCTGTGGTCATCAAGTTCCGCATTGACGGCGTGCTCACCCAGGCCATGCCGCCCATTGGCAAGGAGCATCACTCCACCATCATTTCGCGCGTCAAGGTGATGAGCGAGCTCGACATTTCCGAGCGACGCGTGCCCCAGGACGGCCGTTTCCGGGTCAAGTACGGCAACCCGGAGCGTCCGATTGATTTCCGCGTCTCCATCATGCCCTCGATCCACGGCGAAGACGCCGTGCTGCGCGTGCTCGACAAGGAATCGATGAGCGAGAAGTTCCACCAACTGGTTCTCGACGTGGTGGGCTTCGATGAAGACGACTTGCGCAAGTTCCGCCGCTACATCAAGGAGCCCTACGGCATGGTCTTGGTCACCGGTCCGACCGGTAGCGGCAAGACCACCACCCTTTACGCAGCCGTCAACGAGATCAAGACCGAGGAAGACAAGATCATCACGATTGAGGATCCGGTCGAGTATCAGATTCGCGGCATTACCCAGATTCCGGTCAACGAGAAGAAGGGCCTGACCTTCGCCCGCGGTTTGCGTTCCATTCTGCGGCACGATCCCGACAAGATCATGATCGGCGAAATCCGCGACACCGAAACCGCCCAGATCGCCATCCAGTCCGCCCTCACCGGGCACCTGGTGTTCACCACCGTCCACGCCAACAACGTGGTGGATGTCATCGGCCGCTTCTTGAACATGGGAGTCGAGCCCTACAACTTCGTGTCGGCCTTGAATTGCATCCTGGCGCAGCGCCTGGTCCGCCTGATCTGTAACTCCTGCCGCAAGGTGGCGCAGTATCCGCCGGAAGTTTTAGAGGCCAGCGGCCTCGATCCCGAACAGTGGTCGAAGGTGCCGTTCTATGAAGGCCAAGGTTGTATCGAATGCGCCGGCACGGGGTTCCGGGGCCGCAGCGCGATCCATGAACTGCTCGATCTGAGTGACCGCATCCGTGAGATGATCCTGCTCAAGAAACCGACTTCTGAAATCCGCCGGGCGGCGCGCGATGAAGGCATGCGCTTTCTGCGTGAATCCGCGCTTGACAAGGTGCGAGCCGGGCTCACGACGCTGAAGGAAATCAACAAAGTCACCTTCATCGAAAACATGCGCTAAGGCAGCGGGGGCGCAAGAATTGGGCAGCATGGTTACTCCGCATTTTTGGGCGCTCAGTCGGAAGCTGAGACGAACGGCCAAAATAGTGAGTTCGAGGGTGTTGCCTTTTCCCGCCCAGTCGGGTTTTATGGTGAACAGATGAGCCTTGGTTCCAATCCGAGCCCGCGGCCGAGACTGGCCTGCGAGATTGCCTCCGACCGTGTTCTCGCGGGCCGCGCGGAACTGGGCGGCTCGGTCGAATTCGCTGCCTATAACCTGAGCGCCGGCAACGTGGTGCCCGATCTCACCGAACCAAATCTTCGCAACCGCGCCGAAGTAGCCGACACCATTCGCGAGACCCTGAACAGCCTAGGCTCCCATTCTCGGGACGTGATTGCCCTGCTGCCGGACGCGGCCGTGCGCGTGGTTTTGCTCGACTTTGAAACCCTGCCTTCGAATCGCCAGGAGGCAGAAGGCGTGGTCCGCTTCCGCCTGAAGAAATCTCTCCCCTTCGATGTGGAGAAGGCGAAAGTTTCCTACCACGCACAGCCCGCCAATGAAGCCGTCCGCGTGGTGGCGGCTGTGGCTTTGACCAACGTCATCGAAGAGTACGAATCCGCCTTCCTTGAGGCCGGCTACAGTCCGGGGGTGGTGCTGCCCTCGATGCTCGCTGCCCTGGGCATGGCCAAAGCGAACCGGCCCACCCTGGTGCT
>PKYX01000177.1 GCA_003132825.1 Acidobacteriaceae bacterium | reverse complement strand
GGAAAGGGGCAGAGTCTGGGAGGTGAGCGCCAGGGTAAGAACGGGAGCATCCGCCGGGTTTACCTTGCTGTAGATCGGGGGGTTGGGAAGGTCCGTCGGCAGATAGGTTTGGGAGGCGTTGATGGCGGCCTGAACCTGCTGTTCCTCGATGTCAATATTCTGATCGAGAGCAAACTGCAGGGTAATCACCGAGCTGCCATAGGAGCTGGTCGAAGTCATCTGACTGAGGCCAGGCACTTGGCCGAATTGCCGCTCGAGCGGNNATGGTCGGATAATCCACTTCCGGCAGCGCCGAAACCGGCAGCTGCCGGTAGGCCACCAGGCCCACCAGCATGATGGCAACCATCAACAGCGAGGTGGCCACGGGCCGGAGAATGAACAGACGCGACGGATTCATGGCGCTCCGGTTCCGGACGCCTGTGTCGCTGCTTTGGCAGACGGATTGTTCGTCGGGATCTCAACTTTGGTTCCGGCCTGCAACTTGTCCTGGCCGTCGGTCACGACGATTTCGCCGGCGGAAAGGCCGCTGCCCACGGCGGAGGCGTTGTCTTGCGAAAGGGCGATCGTAATCGGGCGCACTTCGACGGTCTTGTCGGACTTGACCACGAACACATAGCTTCCCTGGGGGCCGCGCTGTACAGCCGCCGTGGGGATCACGGTGCTGTTCTTGCGGACTTCGAGCAGCAGGCGGATGTTCACGAACTGATTCGGCCAGAGCGCGTTGTCTTTGTTGTCAAACACCGCTTTCAGCCGGTCGGTTCCGGTTGTCTGGTCAATCTGATTGTCGATCGTGAGTAATTTGCCGGTCGCCAGTTTGGTCTGATTGTCGCGGCTGTAAGCTTCCGCCACGAGCGTGTTCCCGCGCATGTGCTGGGCGACGGTCGGAAGGTTGTCTTCCGGCAAAGTGAAGATGACCGCGATCGGCTGCAACTGGGTGATGACCAGCATGGCATTGGTGTCGGTGGCATGCACGATATTTCCCGGATCGACCAGCCGCAGGCCGACGCGGCCACTTACCGGAGCGGTGATATGGCAATAGAGAAGATTCAACTTGGCGTTATCGATGGCCGCTTGATCGGTGCGCACCGTGCCGTCTAGCTGGTCGGAGGTCGCCAGCTGCGTGTCCACCTGCTGTTGCGACATGGCGCCCGAGTCCTCGAGCAGGCCTTTGTAGCGGTCGTAATTCAATTTGGCGTCCCGCAGCGAGGCCTGATCTTTGAAAAGCGTGGCTTGCGCCTGTTCCAGGGCGACTTGATAGGGGCGCGGATCGATCACCGCCAAAAGCTCGCCCTCCTTTACGGACTGGCCTTCTTTAAAATTCACCTGCATCAATTGGCCATCCACGCGACTCTTGACGCTGTCGGTGTAGTAGGCGGTCACCGATCCTAGGCCGGGAAGATATACCGGCATGTCGCGAGTTTGGGCGCTTACTACCGACACCGGCACGACCTGCGTCCCGGCCCCCCGAGAGGCGGCGGCTTTGGAATCGGCCGAAGCGCAGCCGAGCCAGGATGCCGAAACCAACAAGGTGAGCGAGAGCCCCAGGAAAGGCAAAGAGAGGATCGCCGGCAAACGCCGCCCGGTCGCTGGGGGGTGTAATAGCAATGAGGAAGCGCTCTGCGGGGATGCTGCCGGCTGCGCCGCGGGTTTCCTCTCGTCGGTTAAGTTCCCGGCAAAAGAGCGCGAGAATGAGACTGGAATCGTTGGCATATTGTTAAACATTTTGACGTTGGAATCAGATCTCAGGCTTCGAAATATTGTATCGTGAGGGGAAGCATGAAAGATCGACGAGCAAATCTTTACAAAACTTTACCGGTCATGACGGATGCGGCTGCAGCTGGGTGATTCCACGGGAGATCGGGCGGTAACGAGGAAGGGGAAGGGTTGGCGGCGGAGGATCTAGGCGGTGGCGCTCTTGGGGATCGACCCGGCCCGGATGGTCTGTTCGAGCGCCGTCAGCCGGGCCTGCAGCACCCGCTCGCGAGCAAGGGCGTCGGCGAGCGCAACTTCGTGGGCCATGATCGACTGCCGCAGTTCGAGGACCTTGCGTCCCAGCCTGACCCGCACTCGCAATTCCTCGGGCTCGAAAGGTTTGGTGACGAAGTCGTCCGCTCCGGCGCGCATGCCGGAGAGAATATCGGCGGCGCTGTTTCTCGCCGTGAGCAGAATCAGATAGATACCGGCGGTGGTCGGGTTCGCCCGCACCTCGCGGCACAATTGTGGCCCTGCCATGCCGGGCATCACCCAGTCGAGAATGGCCAGAACCGGGCCATCACTGCGTTGCAGCTGGGTCCACGCCGCGTCGCCATCCTCCGCCGTGCTGACTTCACACTCCGAGGCCAGCAATTTTTGCAGAAGCCGCCGGAAGAACGGATCATCTTCAGCGATCAGAACTTTCAAGACTGACTCCTTCCCGTCCGGCTGGCGCGGCACACCATACCTAGACTATCGCCCGCCGCGACCGGAGCTTTAGTCATGCCCTGGGGGGAATGAAGGTGAGGCTGAGTTAATCCGGGAAACAGCTTCGGGTGGCGATTAGAAGCCTCCCATTCTGGTCCTCCGCAGAGCCTCGTCCGGAACGTTCATCCCCCCGACCTATGGGTGATCGGTATTTCGTCGAACGCTGCTAGAATCAGGGTTTAGCAATGCAGAGTCTGCTAAGAAAAACGCTGCTCGCTTCGCTGCTCCTGGCGGGATGCTTGTGGCCGACCCTCGTTTTGCTCGCGCCGGCGCAGGCTGCGGAGGCCTCGGTTGGCACCATTCGCCGGGTGGACGTGTTGAGTCATGGCAGTAATTTCGAGCTGGAGATTGATTCCACCCAGCCCGTCAAGCCTCAGACCCAGGTAATTTCGAGTCCCGATCGCCTCATCGTCGACTTGCCTTATTCAGTTCCGGGGCCCAGTTTGCGTCCCCTGATTGTCAGTATGGGCGAGGTGAAAGGAATTCGCGTGGGCCTTTACAAGTCGAATCCGCCGGTAACGCGAGTGGTGCTCGACTTGAAATCGCCGCAACTCTATCAGGTGTTTCCTTCGGGCAGAGCGGTGATCGTCAAAATCATGGCGAAGGACAACCACGTCACCGCGCCTCCCGTTTCGACCCCCGTGGCCGCGAACGTTGCGCCGCAGGTCGAGGCTGCGAAACCACCGCCTCGTGTGGAAGTCGTTTTCCGCGACGGGAAACTGAGAATCTGGGCTAACAAAGCCACCCTGACTGAGGTTCTCCACGAAGTGCAGCGGGCTACCGGGTCCCGCATTACGGTCCCGCCCGGGGGGGCTCAGGAGACAGTAATTGCCGATGTGGGGCCGGCGCCGCCGCGGGAAGCTCTGAGTGCGTTGCTCAATGGCTCGGCCTACAACTTCATCTTGGTTGGGTCCGGTCAGGATTTGGCCCAGGTGACCAACATCATTCTCACTCCCCGGGGACCGGAAGGGATGGAGACGCCGGTAAACAACAATCCGCCTGCGGTCGCCGACCCCGGGGCCGAACCGCAGCCCGAGCCGCCGCCTCCTACGCCCGAACCTGCGCCCGAACCCCCGCCCGAAGCCGCGACACCGCCGCCACAGTAATCAGTCTCTTCTATGCCCGCGTCATGGGTGAATCAGCCGCACCGGAACGGGAGAGACCCCGCCGCCAGAAACGGGCGTCGCCCCGGTGTTGATGTTGGTTCCGCAGCCGGAAATGTTGAGGACGTACAGCGCAATTGCTCCGGGCTGCGGGCCGGCATTACTCGTACTCTGAACAAAGGCCTGCATGAATCCGACAACATTCACGGTTGGGCCGGCGACGTTGGTGCCGATGATCGGCAAAGTCACGATCTGCCCACTCGTGGTGACAACCTCTCCGGAGTGAGGCGCGGTTCCGGACTGAATTTCCATGGCGGCGGCCCCACCGCTGCTCCAGAATGTGTTCGCTTCGAGGAGGTCCTTTGCACTTGCCTGGAGGGTTGGGCCCGAGCCGCCGGCACCCGTCAGCAGACACGCCGCGCCCGCCAGCGAGCCCGCAAGATCGCTGTTGGTGTCAACGGTGAGGGTCGAGGGGTTCGCGCCGCAGCTATACTGAGCGGCGTTCGCGGTGTCGCAACAAGCCACGCTTTCCGCAAAATTGCCGCCTCCCCCCGAGCAGGACGGACAGGTACCACCCGGCGGGTTGGGGAGGTTGGCAGGCAAGTAGCCGGCCTTGGTCAGGGGGCTAGGGAGCGGCGTCTGCCAGATATCTGGCAAGGTGATCGGTTCTGCAATGATGCCGCCACCGGGGTTCGCCCAAACTCCCGGGTTCTTGAGCGAGCCATCGGGGTTTACAAAGGGTTGGGGGGTCGCGCCGCCGTGATCCGGATCGAGATTGGCAACCAACCAAGGCTTGGTGCAGGTGGGCGCCACCGGCGGCATGCTGGCAGAAGCTCCTGTGTACGACGAGTTGTAGGCTTCCGCAATGGCCGTCGCGCTCACCGTCGCCAGCTTTTGCCCGAAAATACGCGCAAAAAATGTCGGAACGTCCGTCCGTTGCATCGTCACCGTGATTTGCGGATTCCCGGGATTCGTGAAGTCGAAGGCCGTGCTTGAAGTCGGGACCACTCCGCCCACCTTGTTCTTCGCGTTGACGCCGATGACGTAACTATTGGCAAGCATCGTCGCAAGCCCCCGCAAGCTGCCACTGCCGGGATCGGTCGTCAATCCTGAAGATACGAAGGCCTGGGCTCCAGCTAAAGCCGCGGCGTCGGCGGCGCGCTGCATTTCACCACGAGCGACATAGAGCGTGGTCAGATCGATGGCCAGTGCCGCCATGGAGATCAGAACCACCAGGCAGAGCGCAACCAACACCAGAGTCTGGCCGCGTTGCTTGCGATGCTTGGGTGGAGCGGGTTGGCCATGCATGCTCGGTCTCTCAATCCGCGTTCGGCACGATTGCGTCCACCGGAATCTGGGTGACTCCATTCGCATACGTCGCGCCTGGGGCCAGCACTCCGATGACATTGCCGAACTGCCAATGATAGGGATAGCTGATTTGCACGTGGGTGGAAATCATGTTTACACCAAGCGTCGTCGGATACGCGTAGCTCCGGTCAACCGTCAGGGTGAGGGTTCCGGGGCATCCGTTTCCAGCGGCGGAAAAGGTCCAGACCAGCGTCCCCGATGGAGCTCCGGCGGTCCCCAGCAGGTTGCAGTCGTTGATTCCCGCCGCTACCAGACGGTCATCCACCAGGTTCCGNNGAACCGAAGCCCGCGGCCGAGCGGGCGGCATTGGTCAACTGTTGCTTGAGATTGAAGGCCGCACCGAAATCGAAAACTCCGACGACCAGGACCATGAGCAGGGGAAGCAAGATCGCCAACTCGACCAGCTGCACGCCCGCTTCGCCGTCCAGAGACGAATGTAGCCGGGTACGCGCACCGGCATGCCGATGCCTCCGAGGGCGGCGCATCAGTTCTCCTCTGGGATCTCTACGTCCGCAATCATATGAATCGTCTTGCCGTTCACCGAAACGAACGGCAACAGAAATGTATACGGGTACTTGAAGCTGACCGTGACGCCGCAAGCCGTCGGCCCCGTGACCGTCCCGCCGCCGGTGGTATTAATTGCCACGTTGGTGCAGACGGTTACTTTTTTCGTGGTTTTGCACGAGAGCGGGGCGGCGCTGCAGGCATTCACCGCAGACGCGTCTGAGAAGTCCTGAATTTGGTTGGGATCAATGCTCGATGCCTGCAGGACCGCGACCACTCGGTCGGCAACCTCGGTTGGAGTTGACTGCGCATTGCCCAAGCTGGCGCTGCTCGATTGGGCGGCGAGGCGGGCCCCCTCTTGCGCGGCATAAGTGATGGTGGTGTAGGTGTTGTAGGCGCGGGCAAACGTCATGATCCCGATCAGGAGCAAGAACACGATCGGCAATACCAGCGCTGCCTCGGCGATTTCCTGGCCGCCGGAGTCGGTGAGAAGCCGCTTCCACGGTCTGATCGTCTGCGTACTCATCTTTCCACCCCGGTTTGCGGGTTGCTCTAACGAGCCGCGTAACCCGCCCGCCCTCAGGATACCCCCCACCATGCCTGCCTCACAGTATAAAGAACCACCGCAATCGCCACCGCCACACCAAACGGCACTTTCAACGCCTGCGGGTTGTCGAGCGAAAGCTCGGAAGCGGGCAGGTGAAACGTAAAGAACGCTGCTAGCAGGTGCCAGAGGTTGCCGATCGTCTGCCGCACCCGCCGCTTCCACACCACCAGGATCACCGCCATCACTCCGGCAACCAGTATGGCCGCGAACAGCACCACGATCAGGCGCTCAAAACCGAGAAACGCGCCCAAGGCACCGACCAGCTTCCAGTCGCCTGCACCCAGGCTGTGCAGGAGAACGAAGGGCAGCAGAACCGCCAACCCCAGCCCGGCCCCGAGCAAAGAACTTTTCGCGCCCGCCCAGCCTCCAACCACCGAGTTGGCGACCACTCCCACGAGCAACGCCGGCACGGTCAACCAATTGGGAATGCGGCGCGTACGCCAGTCCATCCCCCCGGCGGGAATGGCAACCAAGGTAGCCAGCATCCAAACGCCCTTGTCTACCATGCNNTGCCATCCGAAAGCTCCAGACCGGGCCGCAGGACTCCGCCAAACCCGGCCCCGAGAGCGGATTCTGGGCGGATTCTCACATAGTCTCGGGGGCAAGTCAATGAAATCAGCGCCGGCAGCCAACCGACCGGGCAGAGCCTAGGATAGAACCAAGAAAACGGGGAAGGAGCAGCATCCAGCCAACAAAAGGCCTGCCATACCCAAACTTTCCGGGAGGGACAAACCAGCTACTGATTCAATGAATTCGTGCTGCTGCGCTCGGCCACAACGCGGCGCGCGGTATCCGCCAGTTGCTTGGCCTGGGGCAGCAACTCGAGGGCCTTGACGACTTCGGGGTCCGCTTCCGCCCGCACCTTCAACCCTTCGTCTTGGCCAAAAGCGTCAATGAAGATCTCACTTTTGATGTTCGATTTCACCCAGTCGATGTTCTGTTGCAGTTCGGCCTCAGTGTACTGCACGTTCTCGGAATCCAAGAACTTACGGAACTCCTGGAGCAGCGCATCATCCACCTGGAACTTCTTCTCGTCCGGGTGGTGGCTCACCATATAGTGTTTGGCGAAATTGAAGAACGCATAATGCTGCAGCAGTTCGTCCTCCAAATGATTGCTTTTCACTGCTGGAAGCTTGACGTCGGGCGTGATGCCGCCGCCGCCGTAAACGGTGCGGCCACCGTCGGTCAGCTTGACCTCCCGGCCGGCCGTGCTGGACTCTTTGTCACGTTCGAAATAGTAGTCGTAGAGTGAGACGTTCGAATAATCGCGCTGAATCAGCCGTCCACTCGGGGTGTAGTACTTGGCGGTGGTGAGGGCCAAACCCGTGTTCTCGGAAAGCGGGTACACGGTCTGCACCAACCCCTTGCCGAAGGTGGTTTCGCCGACGATCAGACCGCGGTCGTGGTCCTGAATGGCGCCGGCCACGATCTCAGCCGCGGAAGCCGTACCCCGGTTCACCAGCACGACCAAAGGATAATCTTTGCCCGCATTGCCATGGGTGGCGGTATAGCGCTTTTCCGAAGAGGCGCGGCCGTGATGGGAAACGATCAGCTGGCCCTTATGCAGAAACTTGTCAGCCACGCCGACGCCCTCGCTGAGCAGCCCGCCGGGATTCTGACGCAGGTCAAGGATCAGACCCTTGAGATCGCCCATTTCGTCGAGCGCGCTCTGCACTTCGGTTTCCGTGGTCTCATTGAAACCGCTGACGTGCATGTAGCCGATTCCCGGCTGGATGAGGAAGTGCAGGTCAACGCTGTAGCGCGGAATCTCATCCCGCACCACGCTGAACTCGAGCGGCTTGTCCGCGCCCTCGCGCAAGATGGTGATGTGAACCGTCGTGCCTTTCGGGCCTTTCAGCAAGTCCGCCACGTCTGACGTGCTCATGTGGTCGGTGGCTTTGCCATCTACCGCCGCGATAATGTCGCCGGGCTGGATGCCGGCCCGATAGGCCGGTGTGCCCACGAAGGGCGCAATCACGATGACCACGGTGCGGTTGTTCACGTTGCGCGGACCGACCTGCATGCCCACGCCGTAATACTTGCCGCGCTGATCTTCCTTCAGCAGCGAATAGGCTTTCGGATCAAAGAAATTGGAGTGCGGATCGAGCACGTGCAACATGCCGGGAATGGCCCCGTCGTAGATGGCCTTGTCGGCATCGAGCGGTTCGGCGTAGTTCGCCTCGACGATGCTGTAGACTTCGGTAAATTCCTTCAGGCTGTCACGAACGTCGTAGTCGGAACTGGGCGCAACGGACGGGTTTTTCTGCGCGAACAGCATGCCCAGAAATCCGCAAGTTGCAAGAAACAGGACGATTACAATGAAGCTGCGACGAGAACTGCTGGCCATCTGAAATGTCCTTCGACAACGGGTATCGACGACGTGCCGCGACCGTTATGGTTCAAAGTATAGCATGGCGCGATCGGGCCCCAACCGCCGCCCAGCACCCCTAAGTAACCTCGCAAATGGGCACAGGAGTCACCAGCAGCGGCTTCTTTCGAACTTAGATGCAAAATCCCGCGGAAGCGAGGGCTTTGGTTGGCGGTGCGGTGGGAAACTCGATTGCGAAGCCGACTCAAGCCTGGTTTGGG
>PKYX01000529.1:8242-10114 GCA_003132825.1 Acidobacteriaceae bacterium | reverse complement strand
GAGCTGTGCCATGCTAGCGGAACTGAAGGAGAGGGACGAATTGCCAGACACCTTGCCTGCAATGAGTGGGAGCGCCTCGATTCTGGGTGCAGTGGATTGCGAGTGTCCGGCGGACTATCTCTGGCCGCGATGGTACGCCGCCTATACCGCTCCGCGGCATGAGAAATATGTCACCCAGCAAATGGATGGCCGGAGAATTCATAGCTTTCTCCCGCTGTATCGCTCGGTGCGTCGCTGGAAAGATCGGCGTATCCAACTGGAGCTTCCGCTGTTTCCGGGCTACGTATTCGTGCGCATGGCGCNNNNTGTTACGCAGAAAGCAGAAGTTCCGGGTGGTGCTTTCGATTCAGTTGATCCAGCGCTCGATGGTCATCGAAGTCGATGAAGCAGACATAGAACCATGCCCCTAGGTGCTTCAACGCGCCAGGCGGAGACCTTCTCTTCGGCCTTGCGAGCGTCGTCATTCCGCCGTCATGAACCGCCGTTATGAACTGTCACGAAAATGATCTCCACACGTCGGACATACCAATTTCCCGAATTGCGGGCCTCCAACCGGCACTCGAAAGGCAGATGTGTCATGAAGAAGCGTGAGCGCGCAGCCGCTTGGAACGTAAAGCTGAAGCCAGTGATCCTAGCTCTGTTTTTGGGTACGCTGGGCGCGGCCGTGGCCGGCGCGCAAAACCAGGCGGACGACAGTCCCAATCGCAATCGGGCCATCGACCCTGCTGAATCCCGCGCCGAGCGCGCCGCTGAGGAACTGGTTTCGCTTTCCCCCGACCGGATTATCGGGCTGCTTCGCACCGAACCCGGTTTGCTCCTACAGGTGAAGAAGGCACTGGTGAGAAAAGCCTACGAGCAGGGACGGCTGCTAGATCCCCAGGACCTCACCGACGACTCTCTGTTCCGCCTAGTACGGGAAGATGAAAACGTCCGGGTGCTGATCACCCATGAAATTGAAGACCGGTACTATATACGCGCGAAGCCCACCCGAGAGGAGTTGGAGCGAGGCCTGGTGACCAGGCCCAACCGGGAGCAGCCGAAAGAGGCGGCCGCCGGTGATCAGACCAAGCGAACCGAGAATGAGGAAGAAGTCTACTGGTCCACTCACGAGGGCGCAGAGGAGCGCGACCAATTCCCGTACCAGGTTCCGCAATCTGCGCAGTCCCCGCAATCCGCGCCGACGGGGTCCTATGCCCAGCCGCCAGCCTACGCTCCCACGCAGCCGGATCAGCAGAATCCTTCGCAACCCGCGCCGCAGAGCCCGGGGCCGAGCATCTCGCGCCCGCAACTGGAGATGACCGGGACGCAGCCAGTCGGGGACTACCCCGATTCCTTGCCTCAGGATGCGGCCCAGATGCCGCGGATGGATCCTGGAGAGGTGCCTCAGCTTCTCGCTGCGAGTAACGCGCAACGGCAGCCGCAAGACGACGAGGGGCAAGCTTACGGACGAGGATCGGGCTATGCTCCGGGATCAGGCAGTGCTCCGTCGTACGGGCTGAGTTCGCCCACGTCCGCGAACTCGGCTTATGATCTGCAACCTGGCAACCAGGAGCAATACCCGCAACAGGCCCGGCTGACCCCGACGACGCCGTGGCAAATTCCTCCCCGGCCGTTCCAGCGTCGGCCGGCGCAACCGGCGCTTCATCATCAGCCCAATCCCTATGCCGACGTTCCCTCTCTCTATGACCTGTACTCGCAGTACTCGGGCCGACCCGCAGTGCTCGAACGCTTTGGGGCGGACATCTTCCGCAATGGCACGGGCAATTTCGACCGGCTCCCGATGGACATGCCGGTGGGCCCGGAATATGTCCTTGGTCCGGGAGACGGCTTGAGCATCGAGCTCTGGGGCGCGGTGTCGGAGCGCCTGGTTCG
>PKYX01000529.1:7932-8225 GCA_003132825.1 Acidobacteriaceae bacterium | reverse complement strand
CGTCTGCGCAGCGTGCGGGTGTATGTGGTCGGCGATGTGGAGCGTCAGGGAGCTTACGATGTCAGTGCCCTCTCGACGCCCCTCAATGCGGTTTATATGGCGGGTGGTCCAACTTCGGGCGGTTCGTTGCGGGTCATTCGGCATTATCGCGGCAAGCAACTACTGCAGGAAGTCGATGTCTATGATCTGCTGCTGCACGGCACCCACTCCGATCTGATGGGTCTGGAAGCGGGGGACACGATTCTGGTTCCACCGCTCGGTGCCGAAGTCACTCTGGAAGGCATGGTGCGGCG
>PKYX01000529.1:0-7911 GCA_003132825.1 Acidobacteriaceae bacterium | reverse complement strand
GTCACCCAGGCGCTCGAGGATTTCCAGATTCAGGATGGCGACAAGATCAAGATATCTCCCATCCTGCCCTATGCGGACAAGACGGTGTATCTCGAAGGCCACGTCTTCCGGCCGGGCAAATTCGCGTACCGGGAGGGGATGAAGGTGACAGACGTGATCCACTCCTACAAGGATCTGCTGCCCGAGCCCTACCAGAAGCACGCAGAAGTCATTCGCCTGAATCCTCCGGACTACGCGCCTGAAGTGCTGGCCTTCAATTTGGACGATGCCTTGAGCGGCAAGGGTCAGGATGTAGCCCTGAAACCGTTTGACACGATTCGGGTATTCGGGCGTTTTGATTTCGAAGATTCGCCGGTGATTACCGTGACCGGGGAAGTACGCGACCCAGGCGACCACGTCACCAATGGCGCGACCTACTTGCGGGACGCCGTTTATCTGGCCGGGGGGGCATCGCCGGACGCGCAACTGAGCGATGCGCAAGTCTTCCGCAAAACCGACGACGGCAAACTCAAAGTTCTCAGCGTGAATCTGGCCCAGGCCTTGGCGGGCGATCCGAAAGACAACATCCTGCTCGAGCCGAAGGATCGCCTTTTCATCCATAAGGATCTGGACCGTTCCGATCCGCCGGAAGTCACGATCCAGGGCGAGGTGGCGCGGCCGGGCAAATATCCGCTGGGCGACGACATGAGCGCGGCCGATCTGGTCCGCTTGGCCGGCGGTCTGAAGCGCAGCGCCTTCACCGAAGAAGCCGACTTAACCCAGTACATGGTGGCCGAGAGCAGCAAGGTAGTGGGCGATCACCGGATGGTTCCGCTGGCCAAAGCTTTGGCCGGGGAACCGGACACCGACGTCCGCCTGCATGATGGCGACGTTCTGACCGTTCGGCAGTTGACCGGCTGGAACGACATGGGGGCGAGCATTGAGGTCAAGGGTGAAGTCGTACATCCCGGCATTTATGGCATTCAGGATGGCGAGCGCCTGAGCTCGATCATCGCCCGCGCCGGCGGCTTGCGCAGCAGCGCCTATCCTTACGGAGCGGTTTTTGAGCGAACGCAAGTGCGCGAGCTGGAGGAGAAAGATCGCGGCCAGCTGATGCAAGAGATACGCGATCAGGGGGCGGAGTTGCGCCTGGCCCCGGACACGGATCCAGATCAAAAGCTGGCTAAGGAGGCGGCGTTGGCGCAATGGCAGGAGACGCTCGAGAAACTGCAGAATCTTCCGCCGGAAGGCCGCTTGGTGATTCACATATCTTCGAACCCCAAGCGCTGGGCCAATACGTCGAACGATATTCAGGTGCGCGCCGGCGACTCCATCTTGATCCCCAAGAAACCGAACACGGTAACGGTGGATGGCAGCGTCTACAACCCCACCGCCATCACCTTCAAACCCGGCCGGAACGCGGGATGGTACCTCCGCCAAGCCGGTGGCCCCACCAATATGGCAAATCGGAAGGCAATGTTTGTGATTCGCGCGGACGGTTCCGTGGTGGGCCACGGCGGAGGCTTGTTTACGGGCGGTGTGGATAAGGCTGACCTGGTGGCGGGAGACATGGTGGTGGTGCCGCAGAAGGCCTTCAGCGCGAACACTCGATGGAAGAGCATTCTCGAGGGATCGCAGGTGGCATACGCCGTGGGCATCGCCATCCAGGTGGCGAGAAGCTTCTGAGCAGCATTCCCAGGCGCATGATGGGTTGCGGTACGAGTCTTCGGGTTGTTTTGGTTTTGACAGCAGTCATGAATTCTGCAGCGTGGGGCCAGGACGGAAAACCAGCCAGCGCATCTTCGCCGGCATCCCCAGCGTCCGAACCCGTTGCTCCCGCCCCGGGCGCGGGCCATGACAGCAATGATGACAAGACCAACGAGAAGGACAGCCGTGGTTGGCTGCCGCCGGGTGAGGACCCGGAGAACCGCTTGATCACTCCCTTCCTGAAGCACTTGGTGAAAGACCAGGAGTTCTTCTGGACTAGTCCAGGACATCTGCAGAAATCAGATTGGCAATGGCTGGTGCCCTCCGCCGTCATCGCCGGCGGTCTGGTCGCCAGCGATAGCTGGATCTCAAAACAGGTGCCCGATTCCACGCAACAACTCAAGCGCAGCAAGGATCTTTCTGATTACGCCACCTTCTCGCTGATCGGACTGAGTGCCGGCTCCTTTCTTCTAGGCCGCTGGACAAGCAACGACCATCTGGAAGAAGCCGGACTGCTCAGCGGCGAAGCTGCCATCAACAGCACTGCGGTGGCTTACTTTCTCAAGGAGATTACCGAGCGGCCACGCCCCTATCAGGGCAACGAGCACGGATCGTTTTTCCAGGGCGGCGGTTCGTTTCCTTCCGAACACTCGGCCATCGCCTGGTCGGTTGCCAGTGTCTGGGCGCATGAGTACCCTGGCAAGCTTAGCCAGATACTTGCCTACGGCTTGGCTTCGGCGGTATCGGTTACCCGAATCACCAGCAAACAGCACTTTGCTTCCGACGTCGCCATCGGCAGCGCGCTGGGCTGGTACTTCGGCCGTCAAGTCTACCGCGCCCACCACGATCCGGAACTGGGCGGAGCCGGTTGGGGCGATCCCGTGGAGAGCAAGCCGGAGCACCCCCGTAATCCTGCAAACATGGGTTCCCCTTATGTTCCCTTAGACAGCTGGGTATACCCGGCCCTCAATCGTCTAGCGGCACTGGGTTACGTGCAGTCCGCTTACTTGGGAATACGCCCATGGACTCGCATGGAGTGTGCCCGTCTGCTCGATGAAGTACAAGAACGGCTGCAAGTCCAAGGCGCTGGGCAAGACACCGAAGTGTCGAAGACTTATGAAGCGCTGGCCGACGAGTTCCATGCCGAGACTGCTCGCTGGAACGGTGCTGCCAACCTCGGCGCAAGTTTGGATTCCGTCTATTCGCGGGTCATGGGAATAGACGGTCCGCCATTGCGGGACGGATACCACTTCGGGGAGACAATCGTGAACGATTTTGGACGTCCGTTTGGGGAAGGAGCGAATTTCCTAGGCGGGGGGTCGGCACACGCAGTCGTCGGTCCATTTGCCTTTTATGTCCGTGGCGAGTATCAAGAGTCTCCCTCAGTCATGCCTTTCACGACTGGGCAGCTGCAAGCGATCGCAACTGCGGATCTTCTCCCATCGAATGTGTCCAGCTTCTCCATCAACACCGGCTCATTCAGTCGTTTTCAGCTTCTAGAGGGCTCGATCAGCTTCAACGTGCGGAATCTTGAGTTCTCCTTCGGAAGACAGACCGCCTGGCTCGGTCCCACTGAAACCGGTCCGTTTCTGTATAGCGACAATGCTCAACCGATCACAATGTTCAAAATCGACACCACTGAGCCATTCGAGTTTCCTTTGCTCTCGAAGCTGTTTGGACCGGCGCGGCTGGAGTTCTTTCTCGGAAGACTTTCTGGGCAGGAGTGGGTATACTCCCCGCCCACTCTCTACGGTCCTCACCCAGCGGATCAGCCATTCATTCACGCGGATAAGATCAGCTTCAAGCCTACCGGAAATCTGGAATTCGGTGCGGGTTTCACGGCGGTATTTGCCGGTGCGGGCGTGCCCTTCACGTTCCGTGAGTTCGTCCGGACCTATTACGCTCACACTCAGCTGGCCAACGATCCCGGAAAGCGCTTCTCAGCTTTCGACTTTACGTACAGGATTCCGAAACTGCGCAACTGGTTGACTTTTTACGGCGACTCGCTCGTGGTGGACGAGTACTCGCCGATTGGGTCCAGTCGCGCCTCGCTCAGTCCCGGAATTTATATGCCACAGATCCCGAGAATCCCGAAATTGCAGCTACGGGTGGAGGGCGTGCTTGAGGCACTTACACATGAGTTCTCGCCAGGTTTTGTCTACAGCGATAGCCGTTATCTGAGCGGCTATACGAATGATGGCGATCTGCTGGGGAACTGGATTGGGCGGGCAGGGCGGGGTGGACAAGGGTGGGCCACGTACTCTTTCTCGGCGCGTGACAGCCTGCAACTCAGTTATCGCGCGCAGAAGGTGTCGCATCGGTTCTTGGAAGGCGGTTCACTGAATGATTTTTCCGTCAACTGGAGCCACAGCTTCGGCAGCCAGTTGAGCTTGACGGCTTTGGCGCAATATGAGAACTGGAGGTTCCCTCTCCTTCGGCCCGATCGTCAAAACAACTTTACCTCGTCGCTTCAGTTAACGTACTGGCCACGGTTGGGCATCGGAGATAAATGACCTCCGGAAGCGAGGGAATTCTAGATGTTTCTGGTACTTCGGATGGTTCTGTCACAGCCAATTCGCTACCGAATCGCAGAAGGGCGACTGACCTCATCCGTACTACAATGAGTCTTGTTCCGAGCCGTACAAACGCCGTGCTGGCATTACTATTGTGTTAAAGCGCGAGGATCACTTTTGTCGTCTAGGGTAAAACACCCGAATTGAAAGATCCGATTTGAACCCAACGCTAAGAGTGCCGGTTCGCGATACCACTCCGGAAACGTCCGGAATTGGTCTGTCGGAGGCATCCCTGATCGAGGGGCATATCGAAGTTCGGCGCAGTCTCTTGTCTTATTTGCAGCTTTTCTGGGCAAACCGCCGGTTCCTACTGCGAGCGGGAGTCTGCGCAATCCTTGCGAGCACGCTCATCGCGCTGCTCATCCCAACGCGATATCAGTCGGTGACGCGCCTCATGCCACCGGATGGACAGTCGGGCTCGGGACTCGGACTAATCGCCGCCCTGGCTGGGCGGTCGGGCGGGTCAGGCGGGATCGAAGGGCTTGCCGGTGATCTTTTGGGTGTGCAGAGTTCCGGTGCGCTGTTTATCGGCATCCTGAACAGCGAAACGGTACAGGATGCGCTGATTGACAGATTTCAGCTCAAGAAGCTGTATCACGATACCAAGATAGAAGACGCAAGGAACGCTCTTGCAGAACACACCAATGTTTCGGAAGACCGCAAGAGCGGAATCGTCTCAATCTCGGTTGTGGACCACGATCCCCAACGCGCCGCGGCCATGGCTCAGGCTTACGTCGTCGAGCTAGACCGACTCGTGGCGCAAGTCAGTACTTCCTCCGCGCGGCGCGAGCGCATATTCCTGGAAGGCCGCCTTCAGAAGGTCAAGAGCGATCTTGATGCGGCCGCCAGGAATTTTAGTGATTTCGCAAGCAGGAATACAGCGATCGATATTCCCGCCCAGGGAAAGGCCATGGTGGAAGCCGCGGCCGTGTTGCAGGGACAATTGATTGCGGCGCAGGCCGAGTTGAGCGGACTGCAGCAGGTGTATACGGGCAACAATGTTCGTGTGCGAGCAGCCGAAGCCCGCATACAGGAACTGCAAGCAAAATTAAACGAAATTGGGGGCGCGGGAACCCAGGGTGAGTTGGAGAGCGATCACTCGCTCTATCCGTCCATCCGCAAATTGCCGTTGTTGGGAGTGCCATACGCAGATTTGTTCCGGGAGACCAAAATACAGGAAACCGTGTACGAACTGCTGACCCAGCAATATGAGTTGGCGAAAGTGCAGGAGGCCAAGGAGATTCCCACTGTTAAGGTTCTGGACGAAGCAACTGTACCCACGAAGAAATCGTTTCCGCCGCGCACCATGATCGTCGAGCTCGGAACGATGCTGGGAATCTCGTTGGCCATGGCATGGATCGTGGGCAAGACTCGATGGGACGCAGTGCATGTAACCGATCCGCGCAAGGAGTTTGCGTTGGAGGTTTTCACGACTGTGCGAGCGAGCATGGAACGGTTTTCTAGAAACGTAACGAAAACTGGGTCGAACGAGCATTGGCCGTGGAGGCGGTGGAAGAGGCGGGAAAGAGTCAATCGCGACGCCGGGGAAGTCCGGGCAGAGACTGGCTCGGTGCGGGCTGGCGATAACGATGGAGAACGGCACGCGTGACAGCTTTTCGCTCAAGCGTGAAGAATGCCCGCTGATATCCCCAGTCTCGGAGGCGTTAAGGCGGGCCAGAGTTCGTCACTGCTTCGCAACGGGCTGTACAACGTGGGGGGGCAGACCGTACGCGGCGCAGTCGCCCTGCTCGCGATTCCCTTCCTGATTCGGTTCCTCGGGATTCGGGAATACGGCGTGTGGTCGCTCGCTTACGCAGTCCTTGCGCTGATGATTATGAGTGAGGCTGGAATCTCGGTCGCGGTGACTGTATTCCTGTCCAAGGACCTCGAAGAGAGCGACGTCAGCGAAGCAAGTAGAACGCTGAGCTTCATACTCATCAGCGCCGTGCTGTTGGCGATCGTGCTGGGCCTAATTCTTTGGTTTGCCGGCCTTCTAATCGTGCGGCCCCTGGCTGCTTTCGGGATCACCGAGCGCGCGGATGCGGGCCGAGCGCTGCAAATTGCCGGCTTTGCCGTTTCGGCATTGATTCTTCAAAGGACCCTGGTTGGAATTGAGCAAGCATTTGACCGGTACGCGGCAATTAACGTTCTCGACCTCTCTCAGTCCTTGCTAGCAAATGTGGGAATAGTGGTGGTTGCATGGTTGGGTGGAAGAACGGTTGCGATGATGAAGTGGCAGGTTCTGGCGAGCGTCGTTCTCTTAGCCGCTCACTGCTACGTCGTTTATGGGCTTCTGCACGGCAAGGGGCTAACCTTCGAGTGGAGCGGAAGCAAGGCGATGCGAATGTTCCGGTATGGCGTTGCCACATGGATCTCAACCCTGGGAAGTGCAGCCTTCAGNNCTTCAGCCAGTGTGATCGTTTGATCGTCGGTGGAGTCCTCGGGGCCCCTCTCCTCGGCATCTACTCAGCCATTACTAGTATGACTTCAAAGATTAATTCGTTTTCTGGAACGGCAGTGCAGCCGTTGGTTCCGTCGCTCAGCCGCAATGCAGCAATGAACGTTGCGGCCGAAGCTCGAATACAGCAGGCGGTTCAGCTCAACGCCCTAATAGCCATCGAATCGGGAATCTTCCTGTATGTGCTGGCCGATTGGGTCATGCGGGTAATGATTCCGGGGGCGACTGAGCCCCAGGAAATTCTCGGACTGCAGATCGCGGCGATTATTTATGCGCTCTATTCCCTCAATGCGCCCGGTCACTTCATTCTCTTTGCGGTTGGGCAGCCACGGATAAATGCTGTCGTGACACTATCCAGCGCCGTCGTTTCCCTAAGTTTAATTTTCGTCGGAGCACGGTACTTCGGCTTACTAGGCGCGGTTGCGGGTAATGTCGGTTACCTGTTAACTCTTGTCCTGATTATCTTGGGCCTGAGGAAGGTAGGGACGTCTTTGGGTCACTATGTTGCTTGGATGGCATTTCCCGTTCTGGGGCTTGTTGCTGCTCTTCTTGTCGGGTTGTTTCTGCAAGACCATTTCTGGTGGCGAGTCAGCTTTGTCACTTCGCAAGCAGCCGCTTTCTCGCTTTGGTTCTTGCGCACCCACGCCGACGCCAACTGGATCAGATTCGATTTCGGGCGCGTGTCAGAGAGCTAAAGAAGGGTTTGGCGCTGGGGAGCGCTGGACTCCATTGGAAAGGGATAGTCGTGGATTTTCATCAGTTACGGAGGCAGAATGCCGAGTAAGGCCTTGATCACCGGGGTGACCGGCCAGGATGGCTCCTATCTGGCGGAACTCTTGCTATCGAAGGGATATCAGGTTCATGGAATCAAGCGCCGGTCCAGTAGTTTCAATACTGAGCGGATCGACGGCATTCTTCCTGACCTCCATGATCGAAGCGCCAGGCTTTTCCTGCACTATGGCGACCTTAACGATTCCTCCAATCTGATTCGACTGCTTTTGACGATCAGGCCAGACGAGATCTACCACCTCGGGGCCCAAAGCCATGTTCGAGTAAGCTTCGATATCCCTGAATACACCGGCGACATCACTGGACTGGGAACAATTCGTTTGCTGGAAGCGATCCGCCAGTCCGGAATTCAGGCAAAGTTTTACAATGCCGCGAGCAGCGAAATCTTCGGCAATACACCGGAGG
>PKYX01000554.1 GCA_003132825.1 Acidobacteriaceae bacterium | reverse complement strand
GACTCTGGCGTTGGCCCTGAGACCCTGGTTGGTGTGGCCATTGAGCGCTCGCACGAGATGCTCATCGCCATGCTCGCCATTCTGAAAGCAGGCGGAGCGTATCTGCCCCTCGATCCGGACTATCCGAGCGCCCGAATCGCTTTGGTCCTCGAAGATGCGCAAGCGCCCCTGCTGCTCACGACCGAGCGGATGCGCGGGCGCCTGCCCGCCGTAGCTGCCCGCATCATTTCGGTGGACCGCGAAGCGGAAGCGATCTCGAGCCGCAGTCCGGCGCCGGTCGCTTCATCCGCCAACGGAAGCAATCTGGCCTACGTCATTTACACCTCGGGATCCACTGGCAAGCCCAAGGGCGTGATGGTCGAAAACCGAAACGTCATCAATTTTTTCGTAGGCATGGACCGCGCCATCGGGCCCGAGCCCGGTGTCTGGCTGGCTGTGACCAGTATTTCTTTCGACATTTCGGTGCTTGAATTGCTTTGGACTCTGACCCGGGGTTTCGAGGTCGTCATTCATGGTGACGACGGGGTGGATACGATTCCCGCCGAAATGGTCCGCCACCGGGTGACCCATTTTCAGTCGACACCCTCGCTCGCCCGCATGCTGTTTTCGGATCCCCGCTCTCTCACCGCCCTGGGTTCGCTGAAAAAGTTTTTTCTGGGGGGCGAGACACTGCCGGCATCTCTGGTCAGTTCACTCCGGCAAGTGGTTCGGGGCCAGATTCACAACATGTACGGGCCCACCGAAACCACCATTTGGTCGACCACCTACGAAGTTCGCGAACTCGGAACCACCATTCCTGTCGGCCGACCGATTGCCAACACCCAGGTCTATGTACTCGATGCCCAGCGTCAGCCGATGGCGATCGGGGAGGCAGGAGAGTTGTACATTGGGGGGGACGGGGTGGTTCGCGGTTACTGGAATCGCGCTGACCTGACCAGCGAACGGTTTATTCCCGACCCATTCCGCAGTGGCGGGCGGCTTTACCGGACGGGCGACATAGCGCGCTTTCTGCCTGACGGAAATCTGGATTTTCTCGGCCGCAGCGACTTGCAGGTAAAGATTCGCGGGCACCGGATCGAACTGGGTGAGATTGAGGCCGTGCTCGAACAGCAACCCGCAGTGCGCCAAGCCGTGGTGGTTGCTGACGAGGACCCTTTGGGCGGCAAAACGCTGGCAGCGTATGTCGTCGCCAAAGCCGGGGAATCGGTGACCGCCGCCGGGTTGCGCAGCGCCTTGGGGGCGAAGCTTCCGGAATACATGGTGCCCTCTCATTTTGTCTTTCTTGAGAGCTTCCCGCTCACCGCCAACGGAAAAATCGACCGCAACGCACTGCCTGGGTTTTCGGTTCAGCTGGCCAGCGCAAAGTCCGCCGAAGACGCCCCGCGAGGCGAGATTGAACAGGCCCTTGCCCAGATCTGGGCGGAGGTTCTGGGAGTGGAACGGGTGGGACGGAACGACAATTTTTTCGATCTGGGGGGCCACTCGTTATCGGCATTCCAGATCGCCCTGAAGGTTCAGCAGGCGTGGAACATGGATTTTCCGCTGAATACCTTTCTCGATGCTCCCGTGCTCGCCGCCCAAGCCCGGCGGCTGGAAGAACAACTGCTGGCCGGTGCGGACCAAAGCGAGCTGGAGCGCCTGGTCGAGGAAATTGAACAGATGCCGGAGAAGGGAACTCAGTTTTCCCCCAAGGCCGTATGAACCTGAATGACCGGCTAAGTCGTTTATCACCCGAGCAGCGCGCCCAGCTGGCGTCGCGTCTTTCGACCGCCAAGCGGTCGGGAAGCGCACCCCAGGCTGCGGCCCTGCCGAACGTGCGTTCCGATCCGGAGCGACGTTACGAGCCATTTCCGCTGAGCGACATCCAGCAAGCGTACTTGATTGGACGTTCGGAAGGCGTGGAACTGGGAAACATCGGGTGTCACTGCTATTTTGAAGTGGATGTGGCGGATTGGGATGGCGAGCGCTTCGAACGGGCGCTTGAAAGACTCATCGCGCGGCATGAAATGCTCCGCGCCATCGTTCACCCCGACGGCCGGCAGCAGATTTTGCCTCAGGCCCCGGCCTACCACCTCGAAATCCTGGATTTGCGCGGACATGACCTCTCCGGCGTTGCGGCTCAGCTGGACGCGGTCCGGGCAACCATGTCCCACCGGGTGCATGCGACCGACGAGTGGCCACTTTTTGAGTTTCGCGCATCGTTGCTCGAGGGCGGGCGCGCTCGTCTGCATGTGGGCGTCGACCTGCTTATTGCCGACGGCCGCAGTTTTGAAATCATTTTCAGCGAGCTGGCGCAACTGTATCGCGATCCCAGCTTGACTCTGGCCCCCCTCGAGCTTTCTTTTCGTGACTATCTCCTGGCCTTCAATACCTTGGAAGACAGCGATCTGTTCCGCGAGTCCCGGCAGTACTGGCTGGAGCGTGTTCCTNNCTGCCGCCGTCCCCGGAACTACCGCTACTCGCACCCCCGGCGGCGGTCGCTCGGCCCGAGTATCGGCGCCGCAGCGCCCGCATCGCGGCCGCCACTTGGCGCAGCTTGAAGGAAAAAGCCGTGCGCCTGCAGCTGACGCCCGCGGGAGTGCTGCTGGCTGCTTATGCCGAGGTGATCACTCTGTGGAGCAAGAGTCCGACCTTCCTGCTCAACGTCACGTTGTTCAACCGCTTGCCGCTCCACCCCCAGGCCAACCACATTCTGGGCGATTTCACTTCGGTGAACCTGCTGGCAGTCGACAATACCAAAGGGACGAGCTTCGAGGCGCGGGCCCGGCAGCAGCAGGAACAGCTGTGGCGCGACCTGGAGCATCGCTATTTCAGCGGCATTCGCGTGATGCGCGAACTCACGCGCTTTCAGGGAGTAGGACCGCAGGCGGTCGCTCCGGTGGTGTTCACCAGTTTGCTGAATCTTGGTTCCGGGACCGAAGACCCCTCGTGGCTGGGCCGGCTGGGCGAGAATGTCTACGCCATCACCCAAACCCCGCAGGTGTATCTCGACTGCATGGTGCAGGAAGACCGGGGCGAGCTCGTCCTCAACTGGGACGCCGTGGAGGAGATGTTTCCCCCCGGGCTTCTGGACGACCTGTTCCAGGCCTACGGCTGGCTGTTAGAGCAGTTGGCGGCTGAAGAGTCGAGCTGGAGCCGCACCCTGGCGGAGCACTCGCGGCGGTTACTACCGGCCAGACAGACAGAGCGGATCGCGGAAGCCAACCACACCGACGCTCCGGTCAGCGATGAGTTCCTGCACACTTTGTTTCTGAAGCAAGTGAAAGAACGTCCCCATCAGATCGCGGTCTCGACCCCGACCCGGCGAATGAGCTACGGGGAAGTCTACAGCCGGGCCTGTCGCATTGAAGAGGAGCTGCTGGCGCGGGGCCTGGAGCCGAACCAGCTTGTCGGCATCGTGATGGACAAGGGATGGGAGCAGGTGGTCGCAGTGCTCGGCGTGCTGTTTGCCGGCGGCGCCTATATGCCCGTCGATCCCGAGTTGCCCGCGGAACGCCAGCGCTACCTTATCGCGAACGGGGACGTGAAGGTGGTGCTCAGCCAAACCTCCGTGCGCGAGCGGGTGAGCGTGCCGCACGAGGTCGAAGTGTTGAGCGTGGACGACATGCAACCGCTCGAGGGCAATCCCCCGGTGGCCCGCACCCGGCAAAAACCGGAAGACCTCGCCTACGTCATTTACACCTCAGGTTCGACGGGCCAGCCGAAAGGGGTGATGATCGATCATCGCGGTGCCGTGAACACCGTGCTCGATATCAATCAGCGTTTCGGCATCGGTCCCGAGGATCGCGTGCTGGCGCTCTCGCGCTTGAACTTTGATCTTTCGGTCTACGATATTTTTGGTCTGCTGGCAGCCGGCGGCACCATCGTCATGCCGGCACCGGAACTGTCCCGCGACACAACTCACTGGGTGCAGCTGATTGCCGCCGAGAAGGTGACGGTGTGGGACACGGTGCCCGCCTTGATGGGCCTGCTGGTCGAGCAAGCCGAGCAGGGCGAAGCGATTGGGCAGTCGCTGCGGCTGATCATGCTGAGCGGCGACTGNNNGTGGAAGAGCATCCCGTACGGCAAGCCGATGCTGAATCAGACCTTCCATGTCCTCAATCACGCTCAGGCGCCGTGCCCGGTCTGGGTGCCGGGGCAGTTGTACATCGGCGGAATCGGACTCGCCCGGGGCTATTGGCGGGACGCGCAGAAGACCAATGGCAGCTTTATCCATCAGGAAAGCAGCGGACAGCGCTTATACCGGACCGGTGACTGGGGGCGCTACCTGCCGGACGGC
>PKYX01000066.1 GCA_003132825.1 Acidobacteriaceae bacterium | reverse complement strand
GCCCAGGCTGAGCAGGGCGATCAGAGCCAGGTAGAGCACCGACCCGGCCGCGGCGCGCAGCACCGGAGCGTCAGCCAGGGACAGGGCCGGGTAGCCGCGGGCGGGAGTGAGGCCGTGACCGGGCAGGATCAGCCGCCCGGCCAGTACCGATCCGAGGACGGCGACCGCGCCGGCGGCCAGCGTCAGGCCGGTGACCACGGCGGCCTTGGCGGCCAGGACCGCGGTCCGGCGCGGCATCGCGGCCAGGGTGGTCCGGATCATGCCAGTGCCGTACTCGCCGCTGACCGCCAGGACGGCCAGGATGACCACGACCGCCTGGCCGAGATCGATCCCGCTCAGGCTGAGCCTGGTGATGTCGGGATGGCAGCCGGCCGAGGACGTGCACCTGACCGACGCAGCCGCCCCGGCACTGACGGCCACGGTCACGCAGACGGCACCGAGCAGCAGCCAGCCGGTGCTGGCCACGGTGCGCAGCTTCGTCCACTCCGCGTGCAGGGCCAGTCTCATGCATCCCTCCTGCGGAGAAGGACGGCTGCCAGGGCCAGCGCCAACCCTGCGAACGCCCCGATCAACCACATATCAAAGCGCCGCAGCGAGCCTGCGTCGGCGACCATTTCTTCCATGCGTTGGACGTTGTAGATGGGGACGGTCTTGTCCACATCGCCCACTGCGGCTCGGATCGAGGCGAGCAGACCGGAAGGATCGGTGCTGCGTACCGCAATACTCATGCTGGCTTCTAAGAGCGGTACAAATGCTGCCGGCAACTGCATGTATGGGTAGTAGACGGTCGGCTCGATGTCCACGTCGGCCGCCCAGTGATGAACATCCGCCGCGACTCCCACGACGACGCACCAATCTCCGCCCGGCATGGCAGGCTTCAAGCGCTTGCCGAGCGCAGTCTGATTGGGCCAATACAGTTTGGCCAGGCTCTGGCTCACCACGGCGACGTGGGGCGAGGCCGCGGTATCGTCCTCGCTAAACTCCCGGCCTCCTAATAAGGATGTCCGGAGACCACTGAAGTAGCCGGGACCGACAGCGCGCAGGCGGGTGACCACGGGAATTTCCGACGGGGGCGGTGGCGTCCCTTCGATTTCGATGGGCATCGAAGGATCCGTCCCGCTCATGGGAAGATTTCTCGCCAGCACTGCCGACTCGACGCCGGGCAGCCCCCGCACGCGATCGAGGACCTGCTGATAGAAGAGCGGAATGCGCTGGGCGGAGAATTCGGTGGGTGCCGCCAGGCGAAAGGTCAACACGCCCTGCGGATCAAATCCCGGACTCACGGTCTCGGCGCGCCACAGACTTCGCAGCGACAATCCGGCGCCGATCAATAACATCGAGGCCAGCGCCGTCTCGGTCACCACCAGCACTGCGCGATGCTTGCCGAAGCCTCCGCTGCTGCCGCGCGCTCCTTCTTTGAGGGTTTCACTGATGTTTACCCTCGAGCCTTCCCAAGCCGGGGCAACCCCAAACAGCATTCCGACCACGCCACAAAGCAACGCGGTGAAAGCCAGCACCGTGGGATCGATAGCAATGGTCTGCGCCGAAGGAATGCTCGAAGGATGAGCTGCCCGCAGAACCTGGATGGCAATCCAGGCCAGCGCCAATCCCAACCCGCCGCCGAGCGCCGCGAGAAGCACGCTCTCGGTGAGCAGCTGCCGGATCATTCGCAAACGGCTTGCGCCGAGCGCCGTCCGAATGGAGATTTCGCGCTGCCGGGTGGTCCTGCGGGCGAGCAAAAGATTGGCCACATTCGAGCAGGCAATCAGCAAGACAAACCCGACCGCGCCCATTAATAGCAGCAACACCGGCTTGACCGCGCCATTGACCACGTCACCGATCGGCTGGACTGTGGTTCCGAAGCCGCCTTCGCCCGTGGGGTCCTCGGCCTTCAGTCGCTTGGCGATGGCGTCGAGTCCCGCCTGAACTTGTTGCCGGCTGGTTCCCTGGGGAAGCCGGGTAAAGCCAAAAAGCCAATGCACGTTTCGCGCCGCAGTCTGCGCATTCACCGACGCCAATTGCAGGGGAATCCAGAACAACTCTTGGTCAGACAGCACGTGGAATCCCGCCGGCATTACGCCCACCACCGTGTAGGGCACGCCGTCGAGGCTGATCGCTTCGCCCAGAACGTCCGGCCGTCGGTCAAAGCGGGTGGACCACAGCGCATGGCTCAAGATCACGACCGCTCCTGATCCGGGATGATCTTCTTCTTGCGAAAACATTCGGCCGAGGACCGGTTCGACGCCGAGCACCGGCAGCAGGTCGTAGTTGATCCGTCCTCCCGCGATGCGCTCCGGAAGGTCTTTCCCTCCCAGGTTTTTTCCCACCGCTGAAAATGCGCCCAGATGCGCCCCCAGCTCTCCCTGTTGCCGCGTCTCGAGAAAAGCGGGCGTGGAAAAAGCATTCGGGTTGCCGTTTGACATCGTCTTCCACACCACCATCACGCGCTGGGCGTCGCGGAAGGGCTGGGAGTGGAATAGCACCGAGTTGATCACGCTGAACATTGCCGTGTTCGCGCCAATGCCCAAGGCCAGGGTGATGACCGCAACCGCGGTAAAGCCGGGCGATTTCCGCAACATGTGCAAGCCATAGCGGATATCCTGGAAGACGGTTTCCATATTCCTCACTCCGACGAACCAGCCTGGTATCGATTACAGCATCTGACGAAGAGCGTAGCAAGGCGGTCTTCTTGCCTTCTTCCCCTTCAACGGCCCATCACCTGGGAGCCATGATGTCCTCACACTGACGATCATATCTTGACAATCAAGATGTAGATGCGTACGACCGAAACCGCGCCGCCCGCTCGGGTCCGGATGGGAGTGCGAGCGCTATGTCGACTTAACACCAACTACTCCGAGTTTTGTGATTGCGTCATCAAAGTATTCCCGTTTGACCGATAGGGTCTGGCCAGTAAAGAATGGTGGCCGCGAGTGGAATCAATGCTTAACCGACTTTCTGGTGACGCTGATTTCGTCGGGGGGGCGTATGAAAGCTATCGGGCAGAGCGCCTTTGTCCGGGCTCAGCCGCTAATCGCTGTGCGGAATGTTCGCGCGAGCAGCAGTTGGTATCGGCAGCTGCTCGGGCTTGATACACTTCCGGAACATCCCCATCGCGAGGTGTACGATCGAATGCAGTGCGGTGATGGACTCATTCTTCAACTCCATGCCTGGGACAAGGAAGATCATCCCAACCTCATCAACGCCGATGCCGCACCGCCTGGCCATGGCGTTTTGCTTTGGTTTGAGGTTGGCGACTTTGATGAGGTTGTCGAGCGGGCCCGTGCATTGCGCGCTCAGGTCATCCTGGAACCGCACATCAACCCGAATCCCAAGCATAGAGAAATGTGGCTACGTGACCCGGACGGTTACGTGATTGTCATTGCAAGTCGGGACGGCGAGGTGGGTTCGTGACTCGCTTTCTCTCGCACTAAGCCCTTTCCCGCGCAAGCGCGGGTCAATTTCAACAGTCCAGTGAGCGGAATTCGTAAAATTATCCGAACCATGAAATTGACCCAAGTGATGAACCTGACCGGAGCGATGAGATTGAAGATTGCGCTGCTTCTTTGTCTTGGCTGTTCGGTCTACGCCGAACAGTCGTTCGGTCAGGAGGGTCTCAGCGATTTTCAGTTGGATTCCTCCGATCATGCGATCGTTTCCACGACCAATGGAGTCGTCTTCGAAGCGATGATCAATGGGAAGGGTCCATTCCAACTGATCTTTGACACGGGCGCAGGCGTGAGTATCCTCAACCCCGCTGTCATCGCCCAGCTAGGATTGCCTGCCGAGAACGGGCCGGTAGCCGTCCCCGCAATGGGCGGCCCCGTGGATTCAAAGGCCTATCGCGCCGGCGAGGTGCGCATTGGCGATCTTGCGCTGCATCATCAGACATTTTATTCGGTTCAGCTGCCCTGGCCGGACGGGACCGGACCCGTTGGCGCGGTGGGCTATGAGGTGATGCGCCAACTTGTGGTGACGGTTAACTACGCACGGCAGCGTCTGACATTTTTCGATCCCGTCTCATTTGTCTATCGCGGACGCGGCATCAAGATTTCGCTGGAATCAGATCCGACACAGGTTGTCGTCAAAGGCAGCATTGGTGGCTGGGCTCAGGGCGATTTTGTAATCGACACAGGGGATTTCGGAAGTTTCGATATCAACCAATGGTTCGTGAAGAAGTTTGCGGTTCTGGACCATGTCCCTCACCGCTATCACGGAGTCTTTGGACGGGGGGCGGGAGGAGACTCACCGCCGGGGTGGATTGCACGGATCAAGACCGTATGCATTGAGAAAAGTTGCGTGCATCACGTCATTACGTATCTGAGCGATGGCCAAGCATCGTGGGACCAGCACTCGGGAACGATCGGCGAAGACATTCTCAAGAGGTTTACCGTCACCGTCGACTGGCCGCACCACGCGCTCTACCTCGAAAGGAGTGCGGGACGGGCAAGACCGGAGGTATTTAACCGAAGTGGAATCATCAATGACTTCGACGACAGCGGAAAGGACCTAAAGGTGGTGGCCGTTCTCCCAGGCAGCCCGGGCGACAAGGCCGGGGTAAAAGTCGGGGACCGCATCGAGCTGATCGACAATCGGCCGCCCGTCGCTCCCTGGGGTCGCGAGGAACCCGCATTTCTCATGCCGAGCGGCACTGCTGTTTTGCTCACCATCGAGCGCGGTCACCTGGTCCAGCAACTCAAAATCCGCTTGAAGAATTTGCTCTAGTCTGGGAAACAGGAGACGCGCTTGCGGTTGGAACTCGAGCGCGCATCCCAGGCACCAGTTTGCACCGGTCCCTCGGCCCGCAGGAGTGCGAGCTGAAGGATGACAAGGCTGATCGGCTGCAAGGAATTCGAGCTGTCGCTCGACGGACAGCCGAGGG
>PKYX01000469.1 GCA_003132825.1 Acidobacteriaceae bacterium | reverse complement strand
CCCTGCCGAGCCGCGCGCGGCCGGACACCCGATAAGCCTTCTTTGGCTGCTTGTAGTTCGTTCGTAGGCTTCTGGGACTCCAATACCAAATTCCTTCTTTCTCTGAAGCCGCCGTTGCCGCGCCCAAGTTTCAGGGCTGGATTCAACGTTTCAAGGATCTCGCGGAGCGCCACTACATTGTGAACGTGACTGGTGACTGCAACCCCGCGAAACTGAGGACACATTTCAGGGGATTGGAAGGCTTGTTAAAGAAGGGCGCCGGGGGGAGCGGAAATCAGGAGTGTGTGCAGACAGATTGTTTTGGAAGCGGGGCGTCACGGCGAGACCATAGGTAAAGACCTAATCGCGGTTGAAATGGACCGCACCGGCTACACCCATTGCTCGCACTATTCTGAAGATGGCGCAGAAGTGATACTCGCTGCCGCGCACATCCCGGCTTCATCCTCCATTCAATGAAATAAATTGTAGGCACGAGGGAGAGGAGAGACCCGGAACTCCTGACCTCTAGCGTGTCAATTTTGAGGTCAGCACCCTAAAACCCTTTCCTCATCTAGCTTTTCCGCGCTNNTGATGGCGAGTTGATGGCAAGTGATTAAGGGCCGACTCCAAACACAATGTGCCAAATGCTGGGTCGAGATTTTAATGGCCAAATTGATGGCAGGTTTGGGCTAGGGCCAATCGTCCGCAAACAATGACCCTTCCTACCCGAAGGCCTTCCCACTGTCGGCAGATTGACCTGCGCACCGGAGGAGGTGGATAATCCGGGTGCCCCGAGAGGTTATCCCTGAATATGCAATTTACGGCACCACGCTGGATTGCCGATGTCTGGCCGAGACGCCAACCTCTTAATCCTAACTTTGAGCACTCGGTGCTCCCAAGTTACGGCACGGTTTATTTGAATCATTTGGTCGGAGAGTTCGAGTCTCCGATGCCCCAACTGGCACGCACAGTCATTGTCGCGTCTGACCCTCTTCGCGACCTGCCGCACTTCCCCTTCTTAACTTGAAAGGGCACACCTGAGCGTCGCGGTCGAACCTGTCAAGAGTCATTCAAGCACGACCGGAAGTACAGGTGTTTATTGCAACCGCGNNGCGGAGACGCTCGCATCAGCTGCCGCATCAAGTCTGGCCAGCATCTCGTTTGCGGGGGCATAGCCTCGAGCGGCTGCCTTCTGTAGCCACGCTCGAGCAGTCGCAAGATCTTTCGAAACACCGTAGCCGCGGTAATAGATCACGCCAAGATCCCATTGTGCAACCGGTAGACCCTCGCCAGCCGCTTTTCGAAACCACGTCGCTGCTTCCGTGAAATCGCGTATCACTCCTTTACCGTCAAAATAGAGTCGACCCATCATCCATTCTGCCACTGCCGATCCCCGGTCAGCCGCTTTACGGTACCAATACATCGCTTCGCCGTAATTTTGAGGCGTGCCTTGCCCGTCGCGATACATCGAACCCAGATTAACTTGAGCTTGCCGGTTTCCATATTCAGCCGCGTCTTTCATCCAGTGCATCGCCTCACCGTAGTCCAGCGGCACGCCCTTTGATTGCAGGTATGCATTCGCCAGATAAACGTCCGCCGTCAACCATCCTGCCCCTGCACCGGCGGACGCCATATTCACACCGCGCTGATACCACCTCTCCGCTTCGCTAGTGTCCTTGGGAACGCCGTTGCCGTCGGCATACATGTTACCTTNNAATTTGCGCCTGTTATGGCCCCGGCCTCCGACCGAAGATCGCTCCACTGATCCAGCAAATCCGGACCCCGCATGGATGCGACCTTCATGTACCAGCGCAATGCTTCACTGGGATTCTTGTACACACCGATGCCACGTTCGTGCATTCTCGCAACGTTGTATGCTCCCCACGCCGAGCCCATTTCCGAAGCCTTCAGGTAATGCATATATGCTTCGCTCGAGCTCGGATCACCGGTCCAACCACTCTCTGCCAATTGACCCAGGAAGTCCTCAGCATACCCATCGCCCAGACGCGCGGCAGCCTGAAGGTGTCGCAACCCGTTCGCACGATCCTGCGCGATATCCAAACCACTAGTCAGCATAACGCCAAGGTCGCACTCGGCCCGAGCGTTGCCCTGGCGCGCTGCCTTCTCCAGCCACGCCCGCGACCCAGCGGGATAGCGTGCGACGCCGCGTCCATCGAATAGGGCCTCGGCAAATCTGGTCTGCGCCTCCNNCCCATGTCGGCTGCCTTGTGATACAACTCGGCAGCTTTGCCTTCGTTCCGGACCACACCGGAACCGGCTCGGTACTTGTCAGCCTGGGAGAGGAATTCCTTTGCGGACGTTTCAGCGTGCGTGCGGGTCGTGTTTGCCGGCCCGTGTGCGCGATCAGCGACCGTATGTCCAGCCGGCCTTACGGATTTGCCCGCTGCGCGGGATCGCGAACGGCTGATCTGGAGAATAAGATTGTCGCTCGCTCCCGCACTTCGAAGCTCGTCCTCGACCGTATGGGTCAACTCGAAATCAATTCCGTATTGTTTTANNTCGGTGGCCGAAAGGGGCCGGGGAGCGTGTTGTGTCCGTGTCGTCCGGCCCTCGGTACTGCCCACCATGAACAGCAATATGCTGGCGACTACCAGCTTCGTAACGCACATTGTTTATCTCCGACTAGCTATGATCTCGTTTTCCGCATGCATCGCTCGGCGGGCACGCCCCAGGCAAACTTTCGCAGCGCTGCTGTTTCCGTCGACTTGCAACGCCCGTTTGTAGTTGGCAATCGCCGCCGTGTAATTGCCCTTGTCCATCTGTCGGTTCGCCGAATCGATGTAACTCTGTGCGGCATGTGCCGCACCTCCACGAGATCCCGCTGCGAGTGTCGTCATGCGGCGTGTCGATGTCGCCGCCGGAACCCTCAGCGGCACCGCAGAATGCGAGTTCCCGTCCGGCCTCGACGCCGTACGTGTCTTAGCACCACGGTACGCAGGCGCCGGTATCATCATCCCGCGTGTCGATCTCGACATCCCCGGAGATGATGCGGCGCGCAAGCCTACCTCCGGCTGAGCCCTGGATCTGTTCTCAGTCTGCGCATCCTTCGTCGGATCGACCGTTCTTTCAATTCCGTTCTCCAGGGCCATGGGTGGCGCCGTGTCGGCCGAATCCAGCTGCGTGACCTCCCGGACCGGAACCAACTGGCCAGTCCCCTCGATGCTCTCCTGTACCTGCGCCGCCTCCTTATCGAACGACTGCGGAGCCGCTGCCGGCTGCC
>PKYX01000361.1:3876-14914 GCA_003132825.1 Acidobacteriaceae bacterium | reverse complement strand
CCTTGATCTGCATCGGATAGCCTAGCCAGCCGAAGATATCAATGTTGTCCCAGCCTTCCTTGTTGTCTCCACGCGGCGGGTAATAATTGATCCGGACTTTGTGATAAATCTTTCCGTAGAGATCGGGATAGAGCTTGGGCTGCAAAATATATTCGAGGACACTGAGCTTCGATTCTTCCTTGGTTTTGAATGAGCCGGGATCGTCGAGGACTTCGCCATCGCGATTGCCGAGAATATTTGTGGAGAACCAGCCGTTCAAGCCGAGCATGCGCGCCTTGAAGCCGGGCGCGAGGATGGTCTTCATCAAGGTTTGGCCAGTCTTGAAATCTTTGCCGCCGATGGGGACGGCGCGCTCGCGCGCGAGTTGCAGCATCGCAGGAATATCCACGGTGAGATTCGGCGCGCCATTGGCGAAGGGAACGCCTTCCTTAATGGCGGCGTAGGCATACAACATCGAGGGCGTAATCGCGTCGTGATTTTCCCGCATCGCGCGCTCGAAATCCTTGACGGTTTTGTGAACGGCGTGCGGCTTGAGAAAAACTTCGGTTGAGCCGCACCAGACCATGACAAGCCGCTGAGCGCCAGATTTTTTCTTGAAGCTGCGAATGTCGTCGCGAATCTGCTCGGCGAGATCGAATTTGTTCTTGCCTTTTTTGATGTGCGTGCCGGTGAGATTCTTCACGTACTCGCGGTCAAACGCCGCTTTCATTGGGCGAATGCCCTTGAGGAACTTTTTAGCTTTCTGCAGATGCTCAAATTCGAGGACGCCGCTTTTGCGCGCTGCTTCGTAGGCGTCATCAGGATAGACGTCCCAACCGCCGAAGACGAGTTCCGAGGGCGTCGCGAGAGGGACGAAGCTGCTAATTTGGGGCGAGCGAGATTCAGTGCGCTTGCCGAGGCGGATCGTGCCAAGCTGCGTGAGCGAGCCGACGGGCGGCGCGATGCCGCGGCGGATCAATTCCACGCCGGACATGAAAGTGGTGCTGACAGCGCCCATTCCGGGCGTGAGCACGCCCAATTTGCCCTTCGCGGGCGCAATGCTGACAGGCCTGCGCATTCAATTCCCCCTGTGTGCGTTGAGTCTTCGCGAGATGATTCGCCGCTGCCTCTTGCAGGCGAAATGATGCAAACCAAAACAGGTTATGATGCGCGAAGGCGCGAGGATTTGCAAATGCGTTTGACCTGGGCCAGCGAAAACAATCGAGGCAGTGTAGAATCCCACGAGTCGCCCTGGCGATCGGCCATGCTGTCGGCTCGAGACGCTGATGCGCTCGGCTTATTGGTTCCCATGCATCTATTTTTATGATTTGGCCAATCGGGATTTTCGATTTGACGGAGACGAGAGCTGCGCGCTACCTTACCCTGCGAATGTGTTGTCAATCGCCCTCTCATTCTTCCAACCAAGACATAGCTATCCCATTCCTTTCGAAGGAGATCCATGTCTAGCGAACTTCGTAATTTTCTGTCGCTTTCGTACGACGAACTCGAGCAACTGAACCTCGAGGCGAAGGATCAGCGCAAGAACCGCGTCGCCCCGCACAAGATTCAGGAAGAGCGGATCAAATACCTGTCGGATGAAAAAAGGATTAAGGCCGTCACCCTGCTCTTCAGCGATCTCGAAGGTCGCCTGCACATGCTGGACTACGACAAGAAGTTTCTGATCAAGAGCTGGGACAACCTTACCTTTGACGGTTCTTCGATCCGTGGGTTTACCGCGCAGAAAGAGAGCGATCTGCGGCTGGGAATCGACTGGGCCGCCTTCTACTGGGCGCCGGCGGATTTCTTTGGGTCGGGCAAAGTGCTGGTGTTCGGCGAAGTCATCGATAAGGGAGGGACGCCCTACGGTGCCGACATTCGCGGCATGCTGAAGGGCTATGCCGAATCGCTGAACAAGAAAGAAGGGTACACACTGAACGCGGCCAATGAGATTGAGGGCTTCCTGTTCCGCGGGGTGGATGCCGAGCAGCACTATCACGAAACCGGCACCTTCGAATACGTGAACACCGGCGGATACTACCATTCGCTGCCCGGCGACCCGCTGCGGTCCTTTATCGACACCGCGGCCGAAGTGCAGCGCGCCATGGGCTTTCAGAACGAAAAGGATCACCCCGAAGTCGCGCCGTCGCAGTTTGAAATCAACTATGGCTATGGCGAAGTGGTGGCCGCGGCTGACCAGATCCAGCTGTACAAGCTGATCTGCCGCGAAGTCGCGACCAAGCTGGGCATGACGGCGTCGTTCCTGCCGAAGCCGGTGGTCGGAGTGAACGGCACGGGGATGCATACCAACGTTTCGGTCACCAAGGGAGGCAAGAATCTGTTCTGGGATCCGAAAGGCGAGGACAAGCTGAGCAAGTTCGGGTGGTCGTTTGTCGATCGCGTTCTCACCCACGGCAACGATACCTGCCTTCTCCTGAATGCCAGCGTCAACGCCTATCGGCGGCTGGATCCACACTTTGAGGCGCCGAACCAGATCATGGCTTCGGCCGTCGATCGCGGATCCATGGTGCGCATTCCGATCGGCAATGACAAGAGCATGCGCGTCGAAGTGCGCTCGGTGGGGCCGGACGCGAATCCTTACATGGTGATGTTTTCGATCTTCAAGGCCGGCCTCGATGGCGAGATTGCGAAGATCAAAAACCTGCGCCAGGCAAAACGATACTTGCCGGACAACATCTACACCGCGATGGATGATTTCCGGAACTCTGACTGGATCACGACCCTGCTGGGCGAGGATGTGAAGGGGCGCTATCTCGACCTGAAGCAGGCATCGGCAGATCGCTGTCCGCGGCTGCTGGGGACGCGTGTGAAGGCTGAGGAAGTCCAGTATCACCACGAGGTTTACAACCAGTACCTCTGGAACCAGTTCTGAGAAGGGATCTCGGGACTCACTCCGATCGCCATACGGCCACGTTCCGAAATGAGCGTGGCCTTCTCTTTGGCCCCGGGGGAACTCGGCTGTAGGGCTTCTCGGTCGCCGATGTCTTGACCGGAAAGGCCACGTCGAGGGATCGGCGAACCGGTCATCGACGCGGCCCCTACGGCTCCGCTCCTCTTTCTTCTTTCTTCCTCTATATCTCTATCCATCTAGCCGGATCGCTCTCGCGGCTAGTCCTTGCCTAGGGTGGCGGGAGTGAGCGGTGCCTGCGTGGCCTCGTCGGGGACACCGGCGGCCTCGATCTTTACGGTCGAAAGCATCCAGTTCAACTTGCGGAACACCAGGCTGCGATCGACGCTTTTGATCGGGCCGGCGGCCGGGTCTGGCGCTGTCGTCTCGAATCCGAGGGCGAATTCGTAGCAGGCTCCGTTCTCGAAGACGTGATAGTACTTCGCATCGGCATGCTTCGCCCCTCGGTCGCCTGAGCGATCTACTTCGGTCGAGGGACCGTCGAGGAGTTCTGCTTGCGAGGTTTCGATGGAGGAGGTCGCAACCGGCGACACCGCGGCGGGCGACGCCCCATCCCCTCCGTCCCCTGAAGCGCCAGCGGCAGCAGGACCGGGGTCTGAAGACGCGAATTGTCCGCAGTTCGCCCGGCTCAGGCCGGTGTTTACGCTGACGGTGAAGAAGGCGGAGGCCAAGTCCGTGCCCGGATACAGGCGATTGGGCAACTCAACCATGGTCAGAGTCGTACCGCCGGGCTGAGCGAAGTTCATGGCGATCGGTTCGAGTCGAGTCCATTCCGCGTTCGCTTTGTCGCCTTCCTTCAGGCTGTAGTTCTTGGGATAGCGGAAGGAAACGCCGTACAGAGGATTGGCGTAGCTCGAGGCGATCAGCGTCCGCTGAATCCGCGGTTTGCGGGTCGAAGTTTTTACCCCGGGAGAAGAGACCGGCGCCGCCGGCTGCAGGGAAGCAGCCGGACCCGGCAAGGCCGGGTGCGGAGCAGTCTCCGTGGGCGCGCTGATGGTGGCGGATTTGTCGGATGCTTTCGAGCAGCCGCTGGTCTCAAACAAGCCGAGNNTGCGCGCGGTTTGGTTTGCTGGTTTTTTGTCTGGTTCTCCGGATAAGCCGAGTTCGGTGAAATGTGCCATAGATCCTCCTGTGTGCTGGTTCCCCAGTCGAGACCGGAAGGAGCACGATGGCCGCCACGAGAAATCCATTGATTCCATGCGATTTGCTCGACCATAGGCGCCAGAAACCGTGGGCCACGCGACACGCTGTGGGCCGCCCAGACACGCTCGGGATGACAAAACGTCGAGGGCAAACTAGACTGCAAGACCAAGCATCGTGGCCGCGAGCGCGATCGAGGATCGAAATCAGCCGGACGGGGAGAGTCCTTTGACCAACAGAAATGCCGAAAGCGAGCGGCCTCGGCTGACTACAAACTTTTACCGCCGCGTGGGGGTTCAGGGCTGGCGCAAGAGCTCGTATTCGACCGATACTTGGAAGTATCCGGTGCTGCGCCGGTGGATCATGGATCAGCTCACAAAAAGAGGACGGCGGATCCTCTCGGTGGGGTGTGGAACCGGGGAACTGGAAAGGGGTCTGCGGGAACTGCGCTACCGGGTGATTGGCCTGGATTTCTCTTTTGAAATGCTGCAAACCGCGGCCCGCCAAGGAGACAGTGCGCTGGTGCAGGGCGATGGCCACCTTTTGCCCTTTGCCGCGGGTTCCTTCGACGCGGTGATCCTGCCCGAATCGCTCGGTCATCTGAAGGCCGCGGTCGCGCTGGAGGAAGCCAATCGGGTGTTACGAAAACGCGGGCGGCTGCTCATCACCACCTACCCGAAACACCGCGAAGTGCACCCCTTGTATGCCAAGTCGAGCCTGGAGGAGTTGACCGCGCAAGTCATCGCGGCGGGGTTTCGAGTGAAAGAACACCGGCTGCTGCGGCCCCAGCGGGCTGCGGTCGAAGAGGTTCGAGTGGAGAAGCGATGCGCTCTGTTGTTTGTCTTGGCGACCCGGCGGGAGTCCGGGCTAGGCAGCAACCGAGGCGCGTCGGAGGGCCGGCGCGCGGCGGCCTAACCGCCGGGCTCGACGATTCCCTATTCGAATTGCTGGCGAAAACTTGCCAGCTGCTCTTTCAGCTCAGCCACCTCTTTGCCGAGATCCGCCACTTCATTTTCGAGGCGTGCGATTCGCTCGCCATCGAGTGTGGAACGGCTGCCGGAGGCGGACCAAGAGGTCGGCCCGGGGCTCGTGCTCCCCTCCCCCTGCGGCTCCTCCCGATCACCGGCCAGCAGATGCATGGAGCGAGCCTCCTTGGTGCCGGGTTGGCGAGCGAGCACTTTGACCAAGGGCGGCTCGCGTCCGATGAGGCGCTCGAGCGTGGATTGCACTTCGGTCAGATCCTCGAAGCGGTGCATGCGCTCGGTGCGGCCGCGCAGTTCGCCCGGGGTTTGCGGGCCTCGCAGCAGCAGCACACAAAGAACGGCGGTCTCGCCGCGGGTGAAATTGAAGACTTCCTGCAGGCGATGCTCATACTTGGTGACCCGGCTGTCGGCGCTCGAGGTCGGGCCGGCGAGGCGCTGGTCGTGCAGGGCGTCTAGTGCCTGGCGGACGGCGTCTTCGTCCAGATGCATGACGGGATCGCGGTTGTTTTTCTGGTTGCAGGCGTTGACCAGTGCGTTCAGGGACAGCGGATAGTAGTCGGGAGTGGTGATGTCTTTTTCGATCAACGAACCGAGGACGCGCGTCTCGACCTCACTGAGCAGAATGTTCAAACCGGTTGGCTCCTCCCGATCACCGCTCGACCACCCGGGTGAACGGGTCCTCTCAAATTGTACAGAGCGGGACCCCGGTCGAGGGAGGTCAAGCGAGCAGGCGCGCTGCCACCTTGGCGAAGTAAGTGAGGATCATGCTCGCGCCCGCACGGCGAATGGAGATCAGGGACTCCATCATCACCCGGTCGTGGTCGATACAGTGGTTGCGGGCGGCGAATTCGATCATGGCGTATTCGCCAGAAACCTGGTACGCGGCCAGGGGAAGATCGAAACGCTCGCGGGCGCGGGCGATGACGTCGAGATAGGGGAGGGCCGGCTTCACCATGATCATGTCGGCGCCTTCCTCGATGTCGGCTTCGATTTCGCGCATGGCCTCACGCAGATTGGCGCCATCCATCTGATAGGAACGGCGGTCGCCGAACTGGGGCGCGGAGTCGGCGGCTTCCCGGAAGGGCCCGTAGAAGCCGGAAGCGAACTTGGCGGCGTAGGAGAGGATGGGGGTGTTCTGCTGGCCTGCGGCATCGAGCGCCTGGCGAATGGCCGCGACCCGGCCGTCCATCATGTCGGAGGGAGCGATGATGTCGATGCCGGCGCGGGCGAGTGAAACCGAAGTGCGGGCCAACAGTTCGAGGGTCGGGTCGTTGACGATTTCGTAAGCCGCGGCAGCGGCCGGCGGATCCGCCACCGCCGCGCCCAGGGATTGCGGCGTCGAGCGTACGATCCCGCAATGCCCATGCGACATGTATTCGCAGAGGCAGACGTCGCCGACCAACACCAGGCCGGGGACTTCGCGTTTCAGGGCGCGGGCTGCCTGTTGTACCATGCCGTCCTCGGCCCAGGCGCCGGTGGCGACCTCGTCTTTGTTCTCCGGAAGGCCGAACAAGATGACGGCGGGAATGCCGAGAGCATAGGTTTCGCGGGCCTCCTTGACCACCTCATCGACAGAAAGATTGAACACGCCGGGCATCGAGCGCACTTCCTTGCGAACCCCCTCTCCGGGACAAACGAACAGGGGGTAGACGAAGGCCTGGGGACTGAGCCGGGTTTCTCGAACCATCGAGCGCAGCGGCTCGGTCTGGCGGAGGCGGCGAAGGCGAGTTGTGGGAAAAGCCATGAGAGATGTCAGACGGTGGAGGCACCGGTCCCACAGGGCTGATTCTAGCAGAGCAAGTCCTGTAACATGAATTCCGATGCCTCCGACCTTACTTGCCCAGGCCAGCGGGCGGGCGCTCGAGTTCGAAGCGCTGCGCGACCTGCTGCGCGGGTACGCTTCCTCGCCGCTCGGCCGGGAGCGCATCACGGCCCTTCGGCCTTCCACCGATCGCAGCTGGATTGAGACCGAGCAGCAACTCACGAGCGAGATCCGGGAATTCCGACGGGTGGGCGGGCGCTTCGATTTTTCGGGCTTGCTGGATATCCGGAGACTGCTTGAGAAGTCGCGGATCGCGGGCGCGGCTCTGGAGACGGTGGAAATTCGCGATGTCGTCGAGGTGGTGGATCGGGCCGCGGAGTGGCGCCAGGTCTCGCTGAGCCCCCCGGCCGCCATGAAGCTCGAGTGGAAGGCCGTCCTATCCCTGTCTCTCTCGATTGCCGACTTCGGAGAATTTCTGCGGTCGTTTCGCAACATGATTCTGCCCGACGGCACGCTCGAGGATCGCGCCTCCCCGGAATTGGCGCGGGTTCGCCGGGAGATTGAAAAGCAGCGGCGGGTGATTCAGGAATCCCTGCGCGGCTATCTGCGGAAGCTGGCCGAGGGCGGAGGGGTGCAGGATGAGCTGATCACGATTCGCGGTGAGCGCTTTGTGATCCCGGTCAAGGTGGAGCAGAAGCGGCGCGTGCAGGGGGTGGTTCACGGGGCCAGCTCGAGCGGCCAGACGGTGTTTGTCGAGCCCCTCGAAACCATTGAGCAGAACAACGAGATGGTGCGGCTCCTCGATGAAGAACAGGCGGAAATCCACCGCATTCTGCTCGAGATGACGGGCCGGATCGGAGAGCATGCGGAGGCGATCGTCGAGGCCCTCGAAGCCCTGGCGGAGCTGGAGNNGAGGAGTACAACTGCGTCGAGGTTCGGCTTCGCAGCCAGGAAGAAAGAATGCTGGTTTTGGCCAACGCCCGCCATCCGCTGCTCGAACGGAATCTGAAGGCGAAGAACCAGCCGATCGTCCCGGTCACGATCGAACTCGAAGGGGAACGGCGGCAGCTCATCATCACCGGTCCGAACACGGGCGGAAAAACCGTGGGACTGAAAACCACCGGACTGCTGGCTCTGATGGCGCAGTCGGGCATCCCCGTGCCCGCCGACCGGGCGGAGTTGCCGGTCTTTGATGCGGTTTTGGCGGATATCGGCGACTACCAGTCCATTGAGCAGAATCTTTCGACCTTTTCGGCGCACGTCACCAATATCGATTTCATTTCCCGCACGGCGAGCGCGCAATCGCTGGTGCTGCTTGATGAGCTCGGATCGGCGACCGACCCCGAGGAAGGGGCGGCGTTGGCCGTGGCAATCGCCGAGCATTTTCGCCGGATGGACTGTGTCACCATCATTTCGACGCACCACACTTCGCTCAAAGTGTACGGGGCGAACACCCCGGGCGTGGTGAATGCCTCGGTCGGCTTCGATGAATCCACCTTGCAGCCTACCTATGAACTGAGGGTGGGCGTCCCGGGCGCATCCGCGGGGATCAACATCGCGCACCGACTGGGGCTGAATCCGGTGATTATCGAGGGCGCGCGGTCCAGGTTGGGCACCCAAGCGCGTGACGTTGGTCAATTTCTCGATCGGCTGCATGCCGAGCTCAGGGAGGCGGCGGGGGAAAGGCTCCGGCTCGCTCAGAGGGAACAGGAACTTGAGCGGGAGAAGGCGCGGCTTGCTTCCGAGGGAAAGAAGGAACAGCAGGCAAAAATCAAAGAAATGGAGAAAAAGCTCGACAGCGTGCTGCGGGACTTCGAATATCACGCGCGCGAGGCGGTCGAGGCCGTCCAGGATCGAGCGGCGGCGCAGAAGCTTTCGAAGGACGCCGAGCGCCGCATCGCCAAACTGCGGCGTGAATTTCGCGAGCAGTTTGATTCGACGGTGGTCGCGCACACAACCGGCGCCGACCAAGGGGATCCGGACGCCCAACCGCAGGTGGTCAAGCAGGTGTCGGAGGGGGATACGGTCAAGCTCAAATCGATCGGACGGGCGGGGGTCGTCTCCCGCCGCCTCGACGACAATCACTTCGAAGTCGAGGTGGGCGCGATGAAGATGAGAATTGCCCGCGATGACATTGGCGAAGTGGTTGGGCGGGCCGCGGACTCCCCGGTGAAAGCAGCGCGGGCGCGGGGTATTTCGGTTTCACTCCAGAGTGAAAACCAGAATGTGGCCTCGGAAATCAACGTCATCGGGCGCACCGTCGACGATGCCACCCGGGAAGTCGAAAAGTTTGTGGACCATGCGTTTCTGGCAGGGCTCGCCCGGGTGCGCGTGGTTCACGGCAGCGGCATGGGCATCCTGCGCAAGGCGCTGCGGCAGTACTTGCAGCAACATCCCCACGTAGCCTCGGTGACCGAGCCGCCGCAGCAGGAAGGCGGGGCGGGGGCGACGGTGGTGGAGTTGAGGGTGTGAGGGGGCGGGGCCAGAATCCGGGGGCTCGGGGTTAGGCTCGTGGTTGGCCAGCTCGAACCGGGAAAGCCTCGCCGCGATCTATTTCTTCAAGCGCACCTCGACCCGCGCGCCTTCGGGCAATTCGCCATCGCGCAGGCGAATCAGGCCTTCGCGAGTCACCGTGCCTTCGAACTCTTGCGGTTCCCCGGAGCCCGCGGCAGCGGAACGCGGGGGCGAGGTCCGCGCTCCGCGATGGTCGATGATCAGGCGGTCGGCGCCTGCCGCTCCCCCGCCTTTGTCCATGGCTCGATTCGCCAGTTCGTCGGCTTCGCGATTGCTTTCCCGGAGCACGTGTTGGATGGAAAACCAGTCCAGGCGCGCGATTAATTCTTTCGCCCGGCCATGAAGTTCCTGCAAGGTGAGATTCTTCACCTTGTAAATGCCCAGGATCTGCCGCACCAGCAGTTCGGAGTCGCTCACGACTTTGATAGCCTTTGGGCCGGCCTCGAGTGCGTACTCGAGGGCGGCAATCAGACCCTGATATTCCGCGACGTTATTGGTCTGATGGCCGAGGTATTGGCTGAGCGCCGCCAGCTTGCGCCCCGACTGGTCTTGGATCACGACTCCGTACCCCGCGGGGCCGGGATTGCCGCGAGCTCCGCCATCGCTATAGGCGACGAGGTGGTTCTGGGGAGGGTTTTCGCGGGGTGGGCTGAATAACTCCTGCGTTCGGGAAGCCGCCAGTCCGCGCGTCGAACGGGAAGAAGAAGGAGACATGACCGAAGTTTACACCGCGGCGGCTCTTACCTTCCGACCGCCAAGCGAGTGGCCAGGCGCTCCGGCAGATTGGCGGCCTGAATGCGGTTCTGCGCGTCCTGCAGGTTGTAGGGTTCGCGGCAGAAAGTGACCATGCGAGTTTGCGAGTCAAAAAGCGCAAAAGCGGCGCGCCAATCTCCATCGCGCGGCTGACCGACCGATCCGGGATTGATCAGGTAACGAACTCCGTCCCGCAGAGCGAACTGTATGTTTTCAGATTGGCCGACCGTCTGATAGAGGGGGCGGAAAACCTCGCTCCTCAGGCCGTCGCTTGAGAAATATCCTTGCAGGTGCGTATGGCCGTGGAACGTCACCGCAACCGCGGCGTTCATGAGAGGACTGAGCGCATCCTCGAGCGTGACCACGTATTCGTCCTCGTCGAGCGGCGAACCATGCACGAACTGAACCCCGGGGAGGCCGTCGATCTGCAGCGGGCCCTGGGGTAAGGCCTTCAGCCACTCCAGATTGTTCTTCGTGAGCTGGGTCCGGGTCCAGAAGGCGGACAGGCCGGCCAGGGGATTGAAGCCTTCGAGGTCGATGAGGCCGGTGGCGGCTTTGTCGTGATTGCCGCGTACGAAGAGTTTCCCCCGCCGGCGCGATTGTTCGACGACTTCATTGGGGCTGGCGCCATAGCCGACCAGATCACCCAGATTGAGGATCAGGTCATGCGCCGGAGCGGCGCCTAGGCACGCCTCCATCGCCTCCAGATTGCCGTGAATATCACTCAACAGCAGAACGCGCACAAGCCTCCGGGGAACCCGGTGAATTATAGAACGGGCTCGAGGAAAATCCACTCTGTCTTGCGATCACCGGGTTGCGGTGACCACCGGGCAGCGCACGGCGTGCCCGGGCGCCACTTCGACCAGCGCCGGCAGGGCGCGGCGGCAGTCCTCCACCCGATATTCGCAACGCGGCTCGAAGGGGCACCCCGGCGGTACCGCGTGCAACGGGGGAACCCCTCCCTCAATGGTCTCGAGCGGG
>PKYX01000361.1:0-3744 GCA_003132825.1 Acidobacteriaceae bacterium | reverse complement strand
CGATCATGACGCGCTGGCGCATTCCCCCGGAAAGCTGGTGCGGATAATCGCGGGCACGACGGGGGGCATCGGCGATGGCGACATCGTTCATGGCGGCGACTGCCCGCTCCCAGGCTTCCCGCTTTTTCACGTCGGCGTGCGCGGTTACGGCCTCGGCGATTTGCTCGCCCACGCGCATCACCGGATTCAGGGCGGTCAAAGGTTCCTGAAAGATCATGGCGATCCGCAAACCGCGGAGGCGGTGCATATCGTCCTCGGGAACGCGCAGCAGATCGAGTGGCGGGCCCTCCCCGTCGCTGAAAGCAATTTCTCCGGTGGCTTCGGCCTGCGGCGGTAGCAGGCGCATCAGGGCGAGAGAAGTGAGGGATTTGCCGGAGCCGGATTCGCCGACCAACCCGAGAACCTCGCCGCGCGAGAGGGAGAAGCTGAGGTCGCGGACCGCGGTCGCGGGCGCCCCCCGATCTTCGGCGGGGAACTGGATCGTCAGATGCCTGACATCGAGCAGGGGAGGCACCGCTGTATCCTAGCAGGCGGGTTCTCGAGGTGCATAGGCAGGCGGCGGCGAACCCGGCGAAACCCTTGTCCAGCAAGGTTTCTGAGGACATTTTCACAAACGAGGGAGCGTGGCGTCGAAGCCGCCGGAGCGGCGGCGCCTGCGGAAATCCCCGGCAAACCGCAGGTGCAGCCGCCCGGCGCCCCAAAGACCTTCGGCGGCTGCACCAAGTTCTGGTCACCGGCTTGTGGACGAGCTGCACTCGATTGAGGGACAAGCAGATAGAGTCACGCGGTTTTGGTTGACTCCCGGAATAGGAGGAGTAGAACCATAATCGTTCTTTGACACGTTCTAAAGTTTTCCCGGTTGGTGCGGCGTCCGGGGCTCAAGCGAGATCACTCTACGGACCGCGAGGTCCGGCAGAGAGGGTCAGCAAGGGTCTGTAGCTAAGCGCTGGTCGAGGCGAACGAGAGCACAAGTCGAAGGCAAGATAGAGTCCCGAGGCGTTGCACTGGTTTATCCGGTTGGCGGTAAGCCCGGAGCCCAAGCACAGATCGCTCGTAGCGTCCCGCAAGGGAAGCCGCGAGGTCAGGTCGGCAAGGGTCTAAAGCGAGCTACTGGCCGAGACGAATAGGTGCAACACCACCTCGGGACTCTTGATTTTTGGCCACTCCCACTCTTCTCACTCCTCCCTGCCAGAATCCAGAAAGCTTGTGAAACTGGCTTACGCTGCCAGCCCGGCCCCATATGAAACGCCGACCTAGGGGCGACGGGAAATTGCCGAGACCCTCGCCCCGGAAGCTCGCGCCGGGACCGGGAGTGGATCTGTCCCCCCGGCTCGTCCTGCGGCTCGAGTGTGAGATCGAGCCGGACTACGAAGACGGCTAGCCCACCGTCAAGCCGGTGACTCGATCTGCCCATGGTTCATTTCCCCGCATTCCCCGGCCCGCCCACCGAATACAACCGAGGGATCCGCTGATCGAGGGGCGGGAGGGAGGGGAACGCCCCGTGCGGCTCGGTCTGGTACCAGTAGGCCACCGAGAAGTAGTTGTCCGAGCGGACGTTGGCGTGGCCGTGCTCGATCGTAGCGCGCAGCGACTTGGTGAAAGGGATGGGCGAATCCAGGTGAAAGCGATAGACCGAGGACCGGCTCCCCGCAGACTCGTCTCCCTTTACCGGAGCACCAAACAGGGGATAGGAAAATGGGTGGCTGCCGAAGTCCCAAGCCCCCGAAAAATAATCCTCGGAACCGGTGCCATTGATCGAGGGAGTGGTCTCGCCGTCGATGAAGAACATGTCGTCGCCCTCACCCCACCACCCATCCTGGTTCTCTAGCACCGACATAGTGACGCCGACAAAGTGTCCTCTTCCGGTGGCCTCGAGCCACACGTAATTGTCTTCTCCGGTGAGGTTTTTCTTTTGATTCACCAGGGCATCTCCGTTGCTCTGCCATTGGTTGGTCCAGCCTTTGTTGGGAGCGGCCTGCCGGTACTGGGCGTGGAAGTAGAGAGTGTCGGCCGGTAAGGGCCGGGGGTAGCTTCGATAGTCGATGTTGAAATAGAAGGCATCCACTTTTTCGGAGCCTTCATTGGTGACCGTGATGCGCGCGTGCTTCTGAAAGGGCATGGGGAAAAAGCAGTTCAATGCTTTTTCCGGGGCAACCAATAGGGGGGTCGATTGATAGAGAAAGTATTCGCCCAGCCCCAGACCGAAGAAATCGCCGATGGGAGCCTCGACGCTCGGCGTCGCCTCACCGTCCCAGTACATGCGCAAGACCAGGGCCTTCAGATGGTGCGGATCGCGGCTGGCGATGGTAATCCAGATGTGACCGACGAGGCCGGGGCCGGCTTCATCGAGCAGAGCCAGAGTCTCGCCGGCTGCGATCTGTCGGTTATCCGCGTTTCCACCGCTGCGATCATAACTGGATGCCCGTTTCAGCACGTAGTCCTTGGATTGGGGAAGAGCTGCGAGGGCGGCGCCGGGGTCCTGGGCAAAGGCTCCGGCGACGCAAATCAGTGGAAGAATGAACCATAGACACCGCTGCTTCATGGCTGTCTCCTGTTGGCCTGGGCATTCTATCGCGGCCGGGAGCGGGCTGCGGGATTCTGCCTCTTCTTAATTGACTGACCACCAGTCAGTGAGACACGATAGCTTTCCAGTGACTCCGAAACTCTGCTCCCGAACGGCCCCTCTCGGGAGATCGCCCGCCCCCGAAGTGAAGGCGGGTGCCTTCGACCAGACCATGGGGGAGAGCAACTGTGTCCCCCCGGGGCGTCACAGCGGGATATTGCCATGCTTTTTGGGCGGGTTCTTGTCGCGCTTGGTCTCGAGCATCTGCAAGGCTTGGATCAGTTTTCCGCGGGTTTCTCGCGGCTGGATGACGGCGTCGACGAAGCCGCGCTCGGCCGCGACATAGGGGTTGGCGAAGCGCTCGCGAAATTCTTCGATCTTGTTGGCTCGCATCTGGTCGCGGTTTGGGGCGCTTTCGAGGTCGCGCTTAAAGACAATGTCCACAGCGCCTTCCGGGCCCATAACTGCGATCTCCGCCGTGGGCCAGGCATAGTTCACATCGGTTCGGATGTGCTTCGAGGCCATCACGCAGTAGGCTCCGCCGTAGGCCTTGCGAGTGATGACGGTGACTTTCGGGACCGTGGCTTCGGCGAAAGCGAACAGAAGCTTCGCGCCGTGCTTGATGATTCCGCCGTACTCCTGATTGGTGCCGGGCAGGAAGCCGGGGACATCCTCAAAAGTGACCAGCGGGATATTGAAACAATCGCAGAAGCGGACAAAGCGCGCGGCCTTGAGGGATGCGTTGATGTCGAGTGTGCCGGCCAGAGCCGCAGGCTGGTTGGCGACAATGCCCACTGAACGCCCATGCAGGCGCGCGAACCCGACCACGATATTCCGCGCATAATGCTCCTGCACCTCGAAGAAGTAGCCATCGTCGACGATGGCGTGGATGACGTCTTTCATGTCATAGGGCAGGTTGGATTGGCCGGGGACGATCGTGTCCAGCTTTTCGTCGGCGCGGTCAATCGGGTCGGTCGAGGGCTTGCGCGGAGGATCGTCCAGATTGTTCGACGGAAGGAAGCTCAGCAACTCGCGCACCATCGATAGACACTCGGCATCGTCGTGCGCGAGAAAGTGCGCCACGCCTGAGGTTTCGTTGTGGGTCATGGCGCCGCCAAGCTTTTCCTTGGAGACTTCTTCCATGGTCACGGTCTTGATGACGTCGGGCCCGGTGATGAACA